>CALBXO010000108.1 GCA_937890335.1 uncultured Pseudomonadota bacterium
GCACAGCTGGCCGACGTGAACAGCCGCGGCAACGAATGCAAGGACGTCGCTGTCGTGCTCAACACCGACCGAGACGGCGACGGAATCTTCGACAAATTCGACAAGTGCCCCGACCAGCCCGAGGACTTCGACGGGTTTGAGGACACCGACGGATGCCCCGAGGATCAGGACACCGACGGCGACAACATCCCGGATTCCAAGGACCTGTGTCCCACCGAACCCGGCCCGGTCGAGAACCAGGGTTGCCCCAAGGTCATCCGCGACAAGGACCAGGACGGCATCCCGGACGAGCTCGACCGCTGCCCGCTGGACCCCGAGGACATCGACTCCTTCCAGGACGAGGACGGCTGTCCCGACCTGGACAACGACAACGACGGGATCGCCGACGCGAACGATCAATGCCCCAACGAGCCCGAGGACATCGATCAATTTGAAGACGACAACGGCTGCCCCGACTACGACAACGACAACGATCAGATCCTCGACGTAAACGATCAGTGCCCCAACGAGGCAGAGGACTACGACGGCGACGAGGACACCGACGGTTGCCCCGACATCTACAAGACGATCGTCATCAAGGACGACCGGATTGAGCTCAAGGACAACATCTATTTCAACACCAACAAGACCAAGATCAAATCGGTCAGCTTTGGGATTCTCAACGAGATCACCGATGTTCTCCGCAAGCAGCCCACCCTTCGCATCGAGATCCAGGGACACACCGACAGCGTCGGCAGTCGGACGAAAAACCAGCGACTCAGCGACGGGCGCGCCCAATCCGTCCGCGCCTACCTGATTGGTCAAGGGATCGACCCAGGTCGCCTCACGGCCCGTGGATTTGGTGAGGATCAGCCCATCGAGGACAACTCCACCAAAGAAGGCAAGGCCATCAACCGACGCGTGGAGTTCCACATCATCTCCCGGTAGGGAGCCGCGCACCGATTGCTGGGCCGCGCTCTTCGCGCGGCCAGAATAACCCGGCGCACCTGGCGTCGGGCGGGATGTACTGAAATGATCGATCCAGTCCGCCGAGCGTACCTGCTCCTCTTCGCCGCTGCCGTCTGTGCCCTCGTCCCAGTCGCCGCGTCGGCACAGGGCAAGGGCGAGCTCGCCAAATCCCTCCGGCGCGCAATGGACGCCTACGACAACATCGAGTTTGGCGAGGCCGAGCGTGGTCTTGAGGACGCCATCGCGCTGGCGCAAAGGCTCGGCCAGGATCAGACGCCCGCAGCCGCGGAGCTGCACCTGTTCCTCGGCGTCGTGCGCCACGCCGTATCCGGCGACGCGGCCGCCGAAGACGCGTTCCTCGATGGACTGACCATTGACCCCAGCGCGACGCTCAACCCCGACTACGCCACCCCCCAGCTGGAGGCGATTCTCGAGCGCGCTCGGGCCCGCGTCCCCACTGCGAATCCAGATCCGGGACCTGGCCCCGACGTGACCCCGGACCTCTCGCCCGCCGGGTTTGATGGCATGCGCCACGACCCCATCGAGACCGCGACGGCGGGCACACCAGTCCAGTTCGCCGCGGAGGTCTCCGCAAACACGCCGGTCTACCGCGTCACCGTGCACTACCGTCGCTTTGGCGAACGCGAGTACACGGCGCTCCCCCTGACTCCGAGCGGCGACACGAAGTTCGTTGGCCTTCTCGAGGGCGGGCGGGTCCGGACTTCACAGATTGACTACTACATCGAGGCCTCCGACCGGACGGGCAAGACCCTGGTTGGGGCTGGCGGCGCCCTTTCCCCCCTGTCCATCATCGTCTTTGGCGACACCGACACTGTCATCACCGACCCCGACCTCGACCCGGACCCGGACCCGGACCCCGAACCGGGCGGCGAGCGCCGGCACATGTACCTGAGTGTCGGTGCAGGCTCCGGTGCGGGACTGGCCACAGGCGACCCCATCGTCAACCCGGCCGTGCCCATTCGCACCGGCCTCGCGCCGACGCCCCTGCACATCAACGCAGAGCTGGGCTTCTACCTGATCGAGTCGCTCACTTTGGGCGCCTTCATGCGCGCGCAGCTCGTATTGCTGACCGAGGGCGTCGAGCTCGAGCCCATCTTCGGGGGCAAGCTCGCGTGGTGGTTCGACAACGAGGGAGCCGTCCGCCTGTACTCCGGTGTCGGCGGCGGGTACGGCTTCGTCCGGCACACGGTCAACTTGAACCCCACCCTGGACTTTGTGGACACCACCCGCGAGGGGCCCCTCCATGCCGGCGTGGGCTTCGGCCTGGGCTTCCACTTCAACGACTACGTGGCGCTCGTCCTCGACGCCTACGTACCGGTGCTCTTCCCGACGCTGTCCGTGCAGGCGGACGTGCAGCTCGGTCTGAGGTTGATGCCGTTCTGACGGCATCAACCCGAACTCTGACCCAGTTCGTCCGGCAGCGGCCGCCGACGTTCTCTCAGGAGAATTTGGTCACGTAGGCGATCCCGCCTGCGGCGGAACCCATCAAGACGATCCAGTGTACGAGGATCATCAGCGGGGTCGAGCGCGTCTTCCAGTACATGATGGCGAACGGGAAGCCGCCGCCAAACGCGTAGATGAAGCAGGCGTAGATGGCGCCAAACGCGCCTCCCTGCACCAGTGTCGCATACGTGACGCCGTAGATGCCGTACAGCACGGCGCTCAGGAAGACGGCCGCGCCGGGATTCTTGAACTCGATCAACAGCGTTCGGGTGACGAACCCGTGGAAGAAGATGCCCTCCCCGACGGCGCGTATCGCCAACAGGATGGCCAGTGTGCCCCACAGATCCGTGTTGTCTGCCGAAATCTCAAACCGCGCGATGGTTCCCGCGACAAACGCGAGACCGATCGCGGCCGGGATGGCGACGATAAAGCCCCATCGTGGCAGAAGACCGAGCCGCAATGGGTTCTCGCGGCGGACGATCAAGACCACGCCCATGGCGACCAGCAACATGACACCGGCGCGAATGAACAGCATTTGATCGGTGGGGGCCAGCGACAATTCGTCCTGGCCAAACCCACCAAAACTCACCAGTCCGAAGCTCGCCAGGAACACGACCAGGTACCCGATCCCTACGTGCTTGAGCCCCCGAATCGCCTTGCCGACCCCGAAGGCCAGTTTGCCCTTGTAGGGGTCGCCAGACTCCTGGAACTCGGCGCCCTTGAACTGGCCGCCGAACTCACTTCTGCGCTGCGCTTTCTCCTCACGGCGTTTGGCCGCGGCCTCCTGCCGCTGCCGCTCCGCCTCCATGTCCTCCTTGCTCTTGTACTTGATGGCCTCGGAGGGCGCCTCCTGGAGGCGAGCGCCACGACGGGGCTTGGACAGCAGGGAGACTGGCTTTCCACTCGGCTTCTGCAGCGAGGCGGGCGCACGGGGCGTCGCCTCCTCGGCGTTCGCAATCGCCAGCTCGACGTCGGTCGCGAAGCTGAATGGGATGTGGTTCTGAAAACTCAGCATCCGACCGGCGTTCTCGCTGGCCTCCGCGTACGCTTGGCGCCGCGTGTCGTCACTGAGCAACGCGTGGGTTTCCAACAGGATGTTGCGCACATCCAATGCCGCGAGCTGGTGCTCCTTCGCGCTGCTCGACGCCTTGAGCGCCTTGGCCATCTCCGACTTGGCGACGTAGGCGTGCGTCAGTGTATCGGGCGTGGCATCCAGCCCGACGCCGAGCACATCGGGCAGCGCAGACATCAGCAATTTGTCGCGCAACGCCTCCGGGCCCATGGCGAGCGCCTCGGGGCCAAAACCCAGCGGATCGACCGGGGGGGGAGCCACCGCTGTGGGGGCTTCCTCCGCCTGCGAGAACAGGTCCTCGGCACCGGCCCCCCACGCACCCACGTCGTCGGCGGCGAACAGCCCGTCAATCGACGGCGCGTCCGCGCCAGGCGCCGAGTCCATCTTGCGCAGACCGCTGGGGATGTTCGGCAACCCTAGAGGTTCGTCCGGCGCCGAGGCGATCGTTGGCAACCCGGACACGGCTTTCGGCGCGATGGAACCCCTGGGCACAGGCGGCCCGGTGGGCTTGGCTTGCGGCGCGGGCGCAGAGTCCAGAATGGAACGCCGCGCGGGTACGCTGTGGCTGGAGGATGGACCGGTCACCGGGATGGCAGGCTGACTGCCGCCGGCGACGCGCGCCTTGAGATTCGGGTCCGTGGCTCGCGCGGCACGGATACGCGGCGACGATCCGCCCGCGGGTCCAGGCGATGCCGACTGTGACACGCTCGGCATGCTTCCGAGCGCCTCCTCCGTGGCGAAGCTGAAGTCCATGCAATGGTTCTGAAAACTCAGAATCCGGTCCGCCGACTTGTTGGCTTCCTCGTACTCGCCGCGCTTTGCTGAGGTTGTCAGGATCTCCTGCGCGCGCAGCAGGATGTTCAACACATCCGCGACCGCCAGCCGCTCATCGAGCTCCGCGACTCCCGCAAACACAGAGCCGATCTGGGCCGCGCGGCTGACGTAGGCGCGCGATACCGACTCGCCCATGTCCGCCATCTCCACGCCGAGAATGTCGGGCAGAGTGGCCATGAGCAGCCGATCGCGCAGCGCCTCGGCGCCGGCCTCAAGCCAGTCGTCGGGAAACTTGTTCTCCTTGGTTCGCGAACGCGTAGTCGGCGGGGGCGGCGCCGACGATGTAGGAGGGGCACCGCTCGGAACGCTGCGGGCTGCGGGCACCGATCCGCTGGTCGGCGTCGCCGAACTGACGCGCGGGACCGGACGCACGGGCCCGGTCCGCGTCGCAATCGAAGGCGTCGAACCGCCCGACCGGCGGGGAACCCGAGCCCCGGGAACCGACACGGACCGTGCGCTCGGCGGCGGAGGAGGTGCAGCACCACCGCCAAGATCCGCGAAGTCCGCGAAGGAGCCGAACGGCTGCGGCTCGGCGTCCCCGAGCGACAACAAATCCGCGTCCGAAATCACGCCCGCCTTGATGAGGTCGCGCACGACAAGAGAGCTGATCGGTCCGTCCACGCGGCCGTCGGCGTAGTGGATTTTGTAGAGTTGCGGCTGTGCCGGCACAGGTCCCCCGATAGGTAGCGTCTGGGCTCGCCCGCAGGCCACGTTCGCCTGCCGCACGGATGTTCATAATGGGCGGTCGCGACAGCAAATTACCACGCCTTCGCGATGGTGTTAAGCTTCTAGCCGTGTATGAAACAGGCGCACAGCGATGGACGCTGCTGGCGATTGTGCTCGTCATCGTCGGCCTCGCCGCCCACTCCGTGTGGGAAGTTCGCTCCCTCGCGGACAAGCCCAATCCATTCGACCACCCCGCGGTGGGAGTACCAGCGCTCGCCGAGGGGCCGTTTGACCCCACGCGAGGCGGCATTCGACCCGACCTGCTGCCGTGGACGCTGGACCCCGCGTCGTTGTGGTCTGAGAAGGAACGCGCCGCGGCTGCGACACCCACAGGATTGCTGGAGACCGCCAGGGGACGCTACCCTCTGTGGCGCGAGGTGATGCTGGACCCAGACCTCGCTCCCGACGGCGCCGTCGTCCTGGAGCGCCACAAGCACTTTGAAATGGTGGTCGCCGCGGACGGCCTGCAGGTCCGCCGCCCACCCCTGGCTGCACCGACCGGTGTCCCCTCTGGCGCTCCCGCGCCCCCCGCCGCCGATGTCGGGCTCGGCGAAGCGGAGCGATCGGACGGAGACGCCGCGCAAGCGGACGGGGGCCGGCCTTGAGGCCGTCACTCCGACTCGCCCTCGCCGTCTTCAGCGGCATCGTCATGGCCAAGGCCGTCACCAACGTCCCGGCGCTGGCGCCGTTTTGCCTGACGCCGCTGCTGCTGGCCATGTGGGCACCGGACGGAGACCGACCACTGCGGGCATCCCGGGTTGTCGGGCTGGGTTTCGTCGCGTCGCTGACCTTTGGGGTCCACGCGTGGGGGATTCAGCAGTACGGATGGCCCATTTACGGCGCCAGCGCCATGTACCTGGCCGCCACTGGCGCGCTTTTTGCCGGGTTGAGCCTGCCCTTTCTACGCGCTCGTAGCCGCTGGGTGCGGGCGGGAGGCGTTACCGCCGCCTGGGTGCTCGCGGAGTTCACGCGCACGTTGGGGGCGTACAGCTACCCGGTCCTCCTGGGCCCGTGCCTGGCCGACTACCCGGTCCTCGCACAGCTCGGCGCGGTCGGTGGCCCATGGACACTGGAGGCGCTCGTCGCCCTGAGCGCTGTGCTGTGCGCCGACGCCATCGAGACGATCTGGCTTCGCAAGCACCCATGGCTGCCCCCCATTCCGAGTCATCGCCCACTCATCGCGCTGCTCATTCTCGCGAACGTCGTCGTGCTCGGCGGTGCCGCGCGCCTCATCTCGGCACCTGACCTCACGGCGCCGCCCGCGCCCGGGGAGCGGACCATCACGGTCACCATCGCCCAGGGGGGGGTGCCGACCTGGTTGTACAGACGCGCCGACGTCCTGCTGCGCCTGCACGAGGTCGTCCGCCACAACTACCTGTCGCTTGTCGATGAGGCCCTGCGGGGGCACCCAGACTGGATCGTGCTTCCCGAGAGCGCGTTTGGAAAACCGATCTCCAACGGGACCCGCGGCCTCTCGGAAGTTCAGGGGCTCGCCGACCGCAACCTCGGGGGTGCGACGCTTCTGCTCGGTACGATCCATCGCCTCGAAGAATTGGACCCCGCGTTTCCGTTGGCCAACCTGGAGAACGCCGTGGTCGCAGTGTCCTCCGGCCCCGACGGCATGGGCCAGACCGGGCGGGTGACCAAGCGCCGCCTTGTCCCGATCGCCGAGGCGCGGTTCAAGCCGGCCGCGAGCTGGAAACCGCTGACGACCGCGCAGGGCGTTGCGGGAGCGCAGGTCTGTTTTGAGTCCATGTATCCCGACGTGTCCCGCGAGCTGGCACACGGCGGCGCAGAGGCGCTCGTGGTCGTGCTCAACGATGCAGGCCTGCGCTGGTCGCCCAACCCGTCCGTACACGCGCGGCTCGGCGTCCTGCGCGCGATTGAGACGGGCCTGCCCCTGGTGCACTCCGGTCAGGCAGGGGTCACGTTCATGACCGACGCCTACGGGCGCAAAACGCGCGAATTGGGTCTGTTCGAGCGGGGACTGCTCACGGCCAGAATCCGTCCGGGACGCGTGCCTACACTCTACGCTGCCGTAGGGGACTGGTCGGTGATGGCCTTTGCGGGCCTCTGGCTCGTCTGTGTCCTTGCCAGGCGCAGGGCCACGTAGAACGACACCCCGTAGGCCAGCGCGAACAGCGCGTAGCCGCTCCCGTTGTGCAGCGGCCCCTCCGCCACGGGCTCGCCGTACGCGAACAGGAGCCAGGAGATGAAGGCGATGCGGGCTGAGTTCACAGCCAGGCTCAGCGGCAACAACAGACCCACCACCAACCCGGTCCGCGCAAGGTTCAGACGCAGGATGTAGCCCGTCACGAGTCCGTAGAACAGGAGCGCCGTCAGAGTCGCCAACCCGCTGCATTCCTGGGTCACGGTGTTCGTGGTGACGCCGGTGGTGATGACGACGCCGTCCAGCGTCGCCGGCAAACCTGCCAGTTCCAGGAGCCACGTCGCGCCCTGCGCCGAGCCAATCTGCAGAGCGTGCCCCAGGCCGGGCGCAGTGGCCTCGGTCAGCGGCGTGAGGAAGATCAACAGCCCAACAGGAACCAACACTGGCGCCACCGCGCGCAGACCGCGGGTCCAGATCAGGTAGCCGGCGATACACAGAGGCAGGCTGAGCCCGAGCACCGGCAGTACCTGGTACACCGCCGCGGCAGCCGCCAGCATTCCGCCGCCGACCATCACCGCGGCCCCGACTTTGCTGAAACGGGGTGCCAGCCGATTCAGCGTCCGGACCCCGTCGCGCCGCAAAAAGAGGAGACCGGCGATGACCGGCAGGGTCGCGATGCTCGCTGCCGCACCCGCCAGCCCAAAGCCGCCCCAGATCTCCTGAAGCCAAACCAGCAGGGGGGAGTGCAGAAACGCGATGGCCGCTGTCGCGACCAGCCGCTCCATCAGACGCGCGTCAGGTGAAACGGGCGCCGGATCGTCCGATGAGGGACAATTTGGGGCAGAGTTCACGGCAGGGTGACAAATTCCGTCACTCTCCGTCGTGACGAACAGGGACCGGCTGCGCCTCGGCGTCGGCACGGAGGCTGCGCCAGGCCACGTAGAAGATCGGAACCGCGCCGAGGGCCGCGAATGCCCAGAATGACGGTTCCGGACTCTCCGTGTTGGGATTCGCCAGCGCCACAGCAGGCAGGCCCGTTACCAGTAGCAAAGTCCAGATTGCGCTCAATCGACGCATGGCGATCTCCGTTCGCGGTTCGTGTTCAGCAGCGTATCTACGCAAGTGTCGCGCCAGTCTGAACAACATACCACGTCGGCCGCGTGACGGACCATTTCTTGACCCAAGATCCCCCCACGCTACCGTCACCCACGGTGAAAGCGTACGCGTTCAGTCTTTTCTTGATCCTCGTCCCGGCGATCGTGTCGGCGCAGCCGGCACCGTTGCATGTCGTCAAGACCGTCGTGCTGGACCCTGGTCACGGCGGCGGCAACGAGGGAGCCATGGGCGCCTCCGGCAGCCAGGAAAAGGACCACACTCTCGCCGTCGCGTACGCCATTCGCGATCGACTGCTCCAGGATTATCCGGACCTGCGCGTCGTCGTAACCCGCAATCTCGACATCGACCTGACACTCTCCGAGCGCATGCACCTGGCCCATAACCAGGGCGCCGACCTCTTCCTGTCATTGCACATGAACTCGGCGCGCAACAAAGAGGCACACGGGTTTGAGGTCTTCTACCTGCGGGCGGACAAATCGATGCCTCTCGTCACCGATGGCGAAGGAAGTTGGGGGCAGGATTTTGAGGCACCCGCCGACCCACGCGAGAACGTTCCGACCGCCGCGCCCGAGGGGCTGCCAACCCTGCTGGCGGACCTCGAACTCGGACGCGCTCACCGGGACAGCGCGACGCTGGCGGAGTTCACCCTCGCGGAGTTGAAGCGCGCCTGCCCAGGGCGGGCGTCCCGAGGTGTCCGACAGGCAAACTTCGGCGTCTTGCGCGGGGCCCGCGTGCCGGCCGTGGTCGTCGAGTTCGGCTTCCTCTCCAACAAGCGGGAGGAGCGCTGGCTTACCAGTCCCGAAGCGCGGGAGAGCTTTGCGCTCGCGACCTCCCGCACGGTTGCGCGCATGGACCAGTTTCTCTACAGAAGGGACGTGCTCGCGAGCCCGTCGCCGGAATCCTCAGGCGCAGGCTCGTGGGCCAACAACCGCTGAACTCGGTCGCCGTGCGGCACCGAAGGGGAACGCATGGCTCGACAAGACGGACGCGCAAACAACCAACTGCGCCCACTCCACGTGGACACAAACTTCCTGGATCAGGTGACCTCGCACGCCCTCGTGCGCTGGGGAGGGACGGTGGTTCTGTGCACCGCCACGGTGGAGAGCAACGTGCCCCGTTGGCTGGTCGGTGGGGGCAAGGGCTGGGTCACCGCCGAGTATTCGATGTTGCCCGGCTCCGGGAACGATCGCATCGCGCGCGAAAGATCCAATGTGAAGGGACGCACGCACGAGATTCAACGGCTCATCGGCCGATCCTTGCGCGCGGTGATCGATCTTCATGCCCTTGGGGAGCAATCCATCACCGTGGACTGCGACGTATTGCAGGCCGACGGCGGGACGCGCACGGCGAGCATTACCGGCGGTTTCATCGCGCTTGGACGCGCCATCCAGGGTCTGGTC
>CALBXO010000109.1 GCA_937890335.1 uncultured Pseudomonadota bacterium
CGGCCAAATGGCCCGATACCTGCGTTGGCCGGACTCGACGGGGCGAGACCCCGTCGTCCTCCGACCGCCTTGGTCTCGAACCATTTTGCTCGCCGATCATCGGATCAACCCACTCGAGCGCCCCTGAGACGTGGACAGGAGGGATCTGATGTTGGAGTTGGTTTGTGACGTGTGGTTGATCACCTGCCCGAAGTACGTCGACGGCGATGACCGTCCCGCCGAGGAGCGCATCGCCGCAGCCTTTCAGATTGATACGACCCAGGCGTCGTGGCTCGTGCGGCGCATGCCGTTGTGCGTCAGCCGTGGTGCCCCGCCGGCGGGCGCCAAGGCCGTCGGCAGTCTTCTTCGAGCGGTGGGCGCAGAGGTCCGGGTTCACAGCCGGCGACGCGTGGGCTCCGTAGTGCAGCTGGCGCCGCCTCGCGTTGCCCAGTCGCAGCACGGCGAGGAGTCTTCGCAGGACCTGGTGCCCATTCCAATGTCCGTCGTCGACACCCAGGGCGGCTGGGAGGAGTACGAGAGCGTCTGGGGAGAGATGGACTCCAGCGACGACCGTCATCGGCACGTGGTCGGACACCCTCGGCCGACCTGACCCTGGGCTCAGAACTTCGACCGTCCAGCCCGCTCGGTGTACAACGGCTTCGTGCGCCGTCTCTTACTGCCAGCATCGGGTCGATCTGTCTGTGTCGCCACCTGTTTGTGCGCGTCGCTGGCGATGTTTGCCCCTGCGCTATGGGCGCCGCGGGCGTTGGCGCAGGAGGCTGGCACCGCCGCTTCGGCCGCGTCGCCCGCTGTTCTCCCCAGCGATCCACGTGGCGGATCCCGTCCGGCAGACCAGCTTGCCGCGCCGGCTCCCGACGGAGACGAGGAGCGCAGCGCCTGGAGTCCCTTCCCGATCATCGGCTTCTCGCCCGAGACAAGTGGCCTGTTTGGCGCGGGGACCGTGTTCACTTTCGCCACGAGCGACGACACCGACGAGCGCATGTTGCGCAGGTCGGCCGTCACCGTCGTCGGCTGGGCGACCCTCAAGCGACAATACGCGGTGGGGATCGCGCCCAACATCTACCTGGACGGGGAGACGTGGCAGCTGGAATCCCAGATGGGGGCCGCGCTGTGGCCAAATCGGTTCTATCCCCTTGGTGACGATGCGCGCGACGCAGATTCCGAGAGCTATTCCGAGCGGGTCTTTGCGGCCAGGCTCACGGCGACGCGCGAGGTTTTCGAGCGCGTGCGCGCCGGCTTGCGGCTGGCCGGGGTCCACGCGACGACCGTGAGGACCGAACAGGGGGGCCTGCTGGCGTCCGGAGAGGTCCCTGGCGGGAACGGCGGCCGGGTCGTCGGCGTCGGTCCGGTGCTGGTGCGAGACAGTCGCGACAACAACTTCGACACGCGTCGCGGCGGCTTCTACCAACTGTTGGCCGGCTGGCACGACAGCGCCCTTGGCAGTGAGTTCGACTACGTGGACGCGGAGCTGGACATGCGGCGATTCCTCCCGGTCTGGGGCGATCACACGCTGGCGTTTCAGATTTTTGCACGATCGACCTGGGGCAACCCACCGTTTCAACTCCAGGCCCCGCTTGGCGGCAAATACAACCTGCGTGGGTACTTTGAGGGGCGCTTTCGGGATCGGCACTCGGCGACGGTCACAGCGGAGTACCGGCTCCCGGTTTGGTGGAGGATCGGCGCGGTTGTGTTTGGCGGCGCTGGACAGGTGGCCCCCGCCCTCGACGAATTCGATTGGGCGTCGCCGAAGGTGGCCGGCGGCGTGGGGCTGCGTTTCTCACTGAACCCCCACGACCGGATCAACCTGCGGTTTGACGGCGCGACCAACGCGGAGGGCGACCTGGCCCTCTACGTTCATCTCGGCGAAGCGTTCTGACCGGCACCCGGGCGGTCCTCCGACCCGCGGTGGCGCGCGGGTTCGATTTCAAGCTGGCCTGAGGCATACTGCCCTGGCTTGGTCCTGCGCTGTGGTTCACCATGTCCAGACTCCCCGTTCCGCTGCTCGTCGCGTTGCTCATGATCGTGACCCCACGCGCCTCGGCGGAGACCGTGTGCGCCGACGGCCCCACGCTCGACGGCATCGATGTCGCCCACTACCAGGGAGACATTGATTGGGCGGCCGTGCGCGCCGATGGCGTGTCCTTCGCGTTCATCCGCGTCAGCCACAGCACGCACACGCCGGACCGGCTCTTTGAGCAGAACTGGGCGGGCGCAAAACAGGCTGGGGTCATACGCGGCGTGTACCAGTACTTCCGGCCCGCCGACGACCCGGTGGCGCAGGCGAACTACATGCTGGAGCGGGTGGGGTCGCTCGAGCCCGGTGATCTACCCCCGGTCATCGACGTGGAGGCGACAGACGACCTGGCCCCTGATCAGATTGCCGACAGTGTCGGCCGGTGGATCGCGCGCGTGGAAGAGGTCTGGGGCGTGCGCCCGATCATCTACACGGGCAAGTACTTCTGGCAGGACAACGTCGCGTCCACGCGTTTTGCGGACTACCCGCTCTGGGTCGCGCAGTATCGGCAAGGGTGCCCGGATCTCCCGTCGCAATGGAGCGATTGGGTCATCTGGCAGACCAGCGACAGCGGGCGCTTCAACGGCATCGACGCCAACACCGACACGGACGTATTCAACGGGGACCGCGCGGCGCTGTTGGCGCTGACGGTCGGCGAGCCATCCTGTGGCGACGGCATCTGCCACGGCCCGGAAGAGGCGACCTGCCCAGAGGACTGTCCCGTGTGCGAGGCGGTGCCTGCGAGCGGGGGCTATGTGGACGACGCGACGCCGTGTTTTGAACGGTTTGGGCCGGCGCAGTATTGGCGCTACGAGGCCGGTCAGGGTTTCGGAGAGGGGCTGTGGTGGACCAACGGGTTTGCGACGGACACCCGCTCCAACTGGGCGCGGTGGCACGTGCGCGTCGCGGACACGGGGAGGTATCGCCTCTCCGCCAGCGTGCATCCGGAGTTTGCGCAATCCGCCATGGCGCCCTGGGCGGTGCGGGGCCCCGGTGAGGAGGATCTCTATTCGCTGGATCTCGGCGCGGCCAGCGAGTGGGTCGTCCTGGGTGAGTTTCAGATGGGAGCGCAGGAGGCGTGGAGTGTGGAGGTCTCCGACAACTCCGGCGACGCTCCCGACGCGCCGCGGCGTATCATGGCCGACGCGATCAGGGTGGAGCGCCTGGACGCGGATCCGGACGCCGGACCCGACGGCGGTCCCGACGTCCCGGACGCGGGCGCCGATGCGCCCCTGGACACCGGGGGGGACAACCGCCCCGACGCGGGCGGTCCGGAGGGAGACCTGGGCCGCGGGCCACGGCCGTTTGATGCCGACGGTGTCGACCGGCAACCCGATGCAGGGGCGGACCCTGACAGGCGAACCAGGTCCGCCGAATGTTCGGCCGCGGGCGGCGCCGGGCGAAGCTGGAGCTGGTTTCGGCGCCGGTGACACCCACCGACACTGTGTCCGGCGACCCACATCTGTCCGATGGCGCAGCAGTCTGGTAATGTGGCGCCGTAGTCCAACAGACCGAGGGTAGCGGCCATGAGCGTAAAGTCGATCAGTCCGAACGACGTGCTTGAGGCGTGGTGGGATGGGCGTCCGCCGGGGCCCATCGTGCTCACGTGGGGCAAACACAAGGGCGGACACGCCGAGTGGGTCGAGGTCCTCTCCGTAGGTCGCGCCGTGCGGCGGCGGTTTGACCCTGATGACGACGACGGGGCGCAGGTTGTGGCCAGTGGACCTCTGCGCAGCTGTCAGTCGCTGCTCGCGACTTTGACGACGGTCCGGCCGTGGAGCGCCGCCCGCAACGTCCCCCACGACCCGTCGCACGTCGTAACCCTGACCGTCAAAGGGCCGGGCGTGGACTGGAGCGGCAGCTGGGATCTGGCGGATCTGGAGACCCGCAGCGACCTCAAGCAGCTCGACTCGGGCTTTGAGCGGGCCATCACCAAGGCGATCAAGAAGGCCGGTGGAACCATCCGGAAGGCGACGTCCACCACAAAAGTGCTCGAGGGAGACGCCATCGAGACGGTGGACCTGAAGTTTTCGACGCAGTTCTGGGCAATCTTCATCGTGTCTGCGGTGCTGACCAGCGGGATCGCGGCCGGTCTCGTTTGGTGGGTGCTGCTGCGCAAAGTGCCGCGCTACCTGGATTCCGACGGCTGCATGATGCGTTCGGGCGACCACTACAATTGGAGCCGGCTCGGCTTCCGGGGTACGGAGGCCGAGTCCGAGGTCAAGGAGAAGGGCTACGATCTCGTGTCCGCGGACACGACGGAGATTCGGATTCCCAAGGCGATTCTCGCCGATCCGGATCGGGCCATGGCGTTCGCGGCGCTCCACTTTCACCCCGCCAAAGATTGACCGGGGTGCCCGGTTGGGTTGATCGGATGATCGGCGAGACAAATTGTTCGAGGCCGAGGAGGATGGGCGCCGACGGGGTCCCGCCCCGTCAAGCTCGGCCGACGCTGGTATCGGGCAATTTGGCCGTCGAGGGCCGGTCAACACAAGCGGGCACCCCGGTGAAACCATCGGGCGAGGGCGTCGTTTGTCCCACTGGGTGCGTCGATTTCCTCGTTGCTGGAGATAGGATGAAGACGAGACTGGGTCTGGCTTTGCTTCTGGCGGGCGTGCTGGCGGTGCCGGCTACCGCGGACGCGTTCTGCGGATTCTACGTGTCGGGCGCCACCGGTAAGCTGTTCAACAACGCGACGCAGGTGGTGATGATGCGCGATGGGCAGCGCACGGTGTTGTCCATGCAGAACGACTACCAGGGACCGCCGCAGGATTTCGCGCTGGTGGTACCCGTCCCGACGGTCCTGCAGAAGGAGGACGTGAAGACGCTCCCGCACGCCGTGTTCACCCGTGTGGACCAGATGGGCGCACCGCGACTTGTGGAGTACTGGGAACAGGACCCGTGCTACGTGCCGCGGGTCAGGCGCAAGTACTCCGGCCGTGTGGGTGGTCGAGGCGCGCCGCGCGATTACGCGCCAAAGGCCAAGGCCAAAAAGCCCTTCGTCAAAGTGGAGGCTCGGTTTGAGGTCGGTGAGTACGAGATCGTCATTCTCAGCAGCAACGACAGTGGGGCGCTCGACGGCTGGTTGCGGGCCGAGATGTACAACATCCCGGAGGGGGCGCAGGACGCCCTTCGACCTTACATCGAGGCGGGAACGAAGTTCTTCGTCGCGCGGGTGAACGTGGCCAAGGTCACCTTTGCTGGAAACCGCGCGTTGCTCTCGCCGTTGCGGTTCCACTACGACACGCCGGAGTTCACGCTGCCCGTGCGCCTGGGCCTTCTCAACGCCAACGGCCCGCAGGACCTCATCGTCAACATTCTCGCCCGCAACCAGCGGTACGAGGCGGCCAACCGAGCCAATGTAACGATCCCGACCAACGTCGTGGTGGGGGACAAGGTCAGGTCTCAGTTTGGGGCGTTCTACAACGCGCTCTTCGACGAGACGCTGGCGCAGAACCCTGGCGCGGTCGTGACGGAGTACTCCTGGGCCGCCAACACCTGTGATCCGTGTCCAGGGCCGACACTGACGGGTTCGGATTTCCAGCTTCTCGGGGCGGATGCGCTGGGAGATCGCGGGGCCAGCGGGTTTGTCCTCACCCGACTTCATGCTCGCTACACCCAGGAAACGATGACGGAGGACTTGGTGTTTCGGGCCGCTGCTCCGCTTGTGGGTGGTCGCGGAACGCCGGATCGTTACGGGGAGTTGACGCAGAAGGGGGCCTCGCCGGGAAACGTGAACAACTTCCAGGGGCGCTACGCCATCCTGCACCCGTGGAAGGGGCCAGTCTCGTGTCAGAGCCCGAGCTTTGGAAGCTGGGGCGGTCCTCCGGGAAACCGTGGGCACCGCGCTGCCACCGTGAGCCCCGCCGCGTTTGTCGCCAAGCGTCGGAAGATCAAGCTGGGCTCGGTGGTTCGGCAGGATGTTCCCGAGATCAACCTGAAGGCCGCCCGCAAGCTGCGCCTCAAACACAAGAGCAAGCGGTAGCCGGCTCCGGTGCGCCGCGGAGGGCGCCAGGGGTCCGACCGCGGCCTCCGAGTTGTCGTGGACGAGCGCGGGGCCGTTGTTGGGTTCTCGCCCCGACTGCCGATGGGGAGTAGAGTGCACATATGCGTTTCATTCAGACATTTACCTATCTGTTCAAGTACGACGACTGGTTCCCGAGCGTCGGGCTCGGGATGCTCTTCAGCCTGATCCCCATCGTCGGTCCGATTGTGGTTCACGGCTGGTTCGTGCGGCTGATGCGCCTGCGCATCAGCGGTGATGAGCACACGTTGCCGCCGCTGTCGTTGAGCGATTTTGGCGGGCTGTTGCGCGAGGGGGGAATCCCGTTCCTCGTGAACCTCGTGCTCGCGCTGCCCATGATGATTTTTGTCTACATCATGCTGGCGTCGGTGTTTGGCGTCTTTCTGGTCGGTGTTGGGCTTGGCGCTGCGCTCGAGCCCGCCATGGGCGAGCTTGGTGTGGCAGTTGGTCTCGGCGTGGGGGCGGTGGCTGCGCTGATCGTCTACCTGGTCTTCATGGTGGCGGTCGTGGCGGTGGGGGCGGCCATGCACGTCTTCATTCTCCGGGCAGAGGTGACGGCACAGTTTGGCGCGGCGTTTCAGATGGCGGCGGTCACAGAGAGAACCTCTCCGGCATGTTCAAGCCGATGTTGATCGGGAACCTGGTGGTTGCGCTGCTGACCGGCGTCGCCATGGTCGTGCTCTACTTCATCCCATTCATTGGACTCTTCTTTGCCATCTACCTGATGATGGCGGCGGCCAGTGAGCTGCGGACCATGGTCTACCGGGAGTACCTGCAGAACGGTGGAGCGCCGATTGTGGCGGTACCACAGGGGCCGGCTTGACGCATGTCGCTCGCCTTGCGCAACGTGACTGACGGGATTCTTGCCGTGGTTCCGGTATCCAGCGACAATACGCGGCACCGCAGCAACAACCGATCGGGGAGAACCGGCTGACATGGTGATGAGCGCGCGCTACGGGGATGGCCCGTGGACCGGGGCACTCTGGGTCGTCGCCGGAATGCTGTGCATCCTGTGCCTGACAGGCTGCGACGATGATTGGGATTGCGGCGATCGCTGTATGGTGGGCGGGGCGTGCGTGGAGGGCGAATGCGTCTGCGGGCCCGACCTCCAGGAGTGCTTCGCGGGCTCCGACATCCAGTGTATCGACACCTTCATCGATCCCTTCAACTGCGGAAGTTGCGGGCGGGAATGCCCACAGGGCAGAGCGTGCGAGAGCGGGCGTTGTCAGGCCTGTGCTCCCGGCGAGGACACCTGTTCGGTGGCCGGGGAGGCCCGCCCCATCTGCGTGGATCGTTCCGCCAGCGTACAGCACTGTGGCGAGTGCGGCAGCGAGTGCCCGTCGGGGGTGGACTGCATTGAAGGAGAGTGCACGCTCGTCTGTGAGGAGGGGCTGGACTTCTGCCTTGCCGCCGCCGCGTGCGTGGACCAACAGACCGACGACGCCCACTGCGGCGCTTGTGAGGCTGCATGCCCGGAGGGGACACGCTGCGGTGAGGGGACCTGCATCTGCGTGGAGGATGGCCTGGATCTTTGCGGAGGCGGCTGTGTCGACACGCGAACTGACGTGGCCCATTGCGGGGAGTGCGAGTCCGCGTGCGCTGAACAGGAGCGCTGCGTGGACGGCCTGTGCCTCTGCCAGGAAGGACAGCGACGCTGCGACGATGTCTGCACGGAGGTGACCGAGGACCCGCTGAACTGCGGCGCGTGCGACAACGACTGCGGGCGCGACTTTGTCTGTGTTCAGTCCACATGCCTGTGCCCCGAGCCCGGCAGTACCTGTGGCGATGTCTGCGTGAACCTGAGCACGTCGACCGAACTCTGCGGCGATTGCGAGACGACCTGCGACGCTGGCGCCGCATGCGCGTCAGGCAGCTGTTCCGCGGTGGTGGGCGTGTCTGCCGGCGTGGAATCGGTGTGCGGGCTGCTGGAGGACGGTCGAGCCATGTGCTGGGGCCGCAACGACGTGGGGCAGGCGGCCCGAGCGCCAACGGTGGCTCCCGTGCCGCGGCCGGCCCTCGCGAGGCTGTTGGGCGCGAATGTGACCGACATCGCCATGGGTGAGAACCATGCGTGCGCCCGCAAGTCCGACGGTACGGTCTGGTGTTGGGGCGAGGGCGCGTTTGGAAAGCTGGGGGACGGTCGGGACGACGTAAGTGGTGCGCCGGCGCCGATCCCAGACCTCACGGACGTTGCGGATGTCGAGGCCGGGTGGGACCACACCTGCGCACGTAAGAATGACGGCAGCGTGCTGTGCTGGGGCCTCGGCCGGCTGGGACAGATTCCCGGTGGACAGGACATCGTGAACACGCCCACTGCAGTCGATCTGGTGGGCCCGGCGACGTCGATTCACCTGGGTCCATCCACGACGTGCGCGTTGGTGGAGGGAGCGCGGCCGGGCTGCGCCGGAACTCTGACCCTCGGCGCGATTCCCGAGGGCAAGCCGCCCGTGGTGGATATGGCCATAGGGGCCGTCCACGGCTGCCTTCTCTACGTGGGGGGCACGGTCGCCTGTTGGGGCGGCAACGAGTCGGGGCAGGCGGGCGTGGACGGTTTTGACGAGGTGCCCACCGTCGTCGATGTGGAGGGCGTGGGTGCGGCCAGCGAAGTCGTCGTCGGGGCGGAGTTCTCGTGTGTGATTCTGCAGGCCGATGGCGGTGTCGCCTGTTGGGGGTCCAACCGCCACAAGGAGCTGGCCCAGGATGCCCTGGAGGAGACGCACACGCCGCTGATGATCAACCTCCCTGTCAGCACGGTGAAACTTGTGGCGGGCGACGCCTTTGTCTGCGCGTTGGGAAGCGACGCGATCACCCGCTGCTGGGGCCGGGGGGATATGGCGCAGCTCGGACGCGGCGGCGAGCTCGCCGACAGCCCCGACCCTGCTGGCGTGAGGTGGTGAGATGACGTTGAAAACGGCGCTGTCCACAGTCTTGCTTGTCGCCGTCGCACTGGCGGCGTTCCCGGCGCAGTCCCAGGAGGTTGTGGCCGGTCCGCAGGGGCGCTCATGGGACGACCGCGGCGTCATCATCGCGTTTGGCATGGAGGGGGTGTGGGGCACCGTGCACCCCCATGGCTACGACCTCAAGGACACCTTGGAGGTCTACGACTTTGACCCCTATCCCGGCCTGTTCAACCTGAATGTGGTTGCGGAAGTTCTGTTTGCGGTGAACCCGCACGTGGAGCTCGGAGTCCACGGCGCATACAACGGCCTGCTGGACATGGACGGGGCCGCGGGGCCGGCGAGTCTGACCACGCAGGAGATCGGCGGCGTGGCACGCTTGCTGCTCGGCGGGAGTTCTCGGCGCGCGCACGGCGAAGTTGGGTTCCGGTTCGAGGGTGGGGTGATGCTGGTGGATTTCGAGGTGGACGGCATCTCGGACAATCACACCACGGGGTTTGTCCGCCCCGCGCTGACCCTTGGAGGAGGCGGCGGAAGCGATGTCGGCACGGAGCTGAGCTTCGGTTGGACGTTTGCCCAGGTGGATCGGGGACTTGGGCGGGCCGCCCTGCCGCTCGGTGGCCTCGACCTGACGCTGCTCATCCGGATTGCGCCATGACACAACGATGGATCAGCTGCGCCCTGGCGCTGGGCACCCTCTTGATCGCCGCCGGCTGCGACTGCCAGCTTGAGGACGTGGACACCGTCATCGAAGACTTTGAGTCGTGCGGGAACATCCCGTTGTGTGGCTGGACCGCGACCGATCCGTCGGGTGCCCGGCTCACGACGACATTTCACCCCTCAGAACATGGGCTCGAGCTCCAACCCGGCGTGGCCGCGACCTTCCCGACCTCCATCCGGACCGAGGAGATCCACGTGGTCAGTGACTGTCGCACCGGCATCATCCTGCACCTGGATGGGCGGCCCTTCCGGATGGTCGCCACCAGCCAGGGCTCGCAGCCGTTCTACCGGTTGGCCGTCGTCGTTTCGCGCGGCGGCGATGACGTGGGAAGCCTGGGCATCGAGAACATGAGCGGGCGCACTTGTGTGATCGACGACGTTCGGTCTATCGACGACGTATGTCTCGAGGATGATCTGTAGGTTGTTGAAGCCCCCGCGGAGCTTGGCGTCAGCGGGGTTCGAGCACCACCACCGGAATCGCACGGTCGGTGCTCGCCTGGTACTTCTCGTAGTCGGCGTAGCGCGAGACGGCGTCCGCCCAGATTCTCTTGTGCTCCTCCTGGGTGGCCACGCGCGCGCGCACGGGATGGGTGTCTGCGCCGATCGCCAGCGTGACCTCCGGTTTGGCCGTCAGGTTGTGGTACCAGGCCGGATGACGGTCGTCGCCGCCGCGTGAGGCAATCACCGCGTAGTTGTCCCCGTCGCGGAGGTAGAGCAGCGGCACTGTGCGCTGCTTTCCAGACTTGCGACCGGTGGTGGTCAGCAGGCCGATATCGACTCCTGCCATAGAGCCACCGATCTTCCCGTTGCTCATTTTGTACACGGCGCTGTGGGCGTGTGTGAACGGGCGCGTCAGTTTCAGAAACAACGACTTGTCGGCCATCGGGCACTCCGGTCCATTGGGGCTGCGAGACGACACTGTACGCACGGAAATCGGACCGGCAAGCGCCCGACCACCACGAGCTGCGTCAGATTTCCTGCAGATTTCCGCAACAGGCTGCGCCCGAGGCCGTGAACTGCTGTGAGGGGCCACTTCCGGCTCCGAGTTGGAGGCAGACTCATGCAAGTGGCGATGAAGGTCGCGTTGATCGTTGGGATGATTGGACTCTGCGCGTGCGCCGCCGATGACCCGGCGGGGGTGCCGCAACCGGCGGAGGTGGATGGCGACCCCGCTGGACCGGATGCTGCCGTGCCGCCCGATTCCGAAGGGGAGCCGGAGATGGTGCAGCCACAGGACGAACCTGGGAATGATGTGGAGTTCGTGCCGGACGGGGATGGCCCCGCACCGGACAAGCCGAATGCGCCCGTAGACGCGCGGATCGCCGGGGTGGACACGTGGGTTGATGGCGCGACGTTGCGGGCAGGCGAGGTCGTCTCGGCACGCTGTACCGCGGTGAACACCCAAGGGGAGGTCGTGGAGGACGATGCTCTGGTCTTCGCGGCCCGGTTCGCGCCGGCGGATGGGTTTGTGCAGACCGAGCGAGGTTTGGTCGCGCGTGTCGCCGGCAACGCCACCGTGACCTGTACTCTTCCGGCGCAAGGCCTGGTCGATGGTAGCCCCACAGCGTTGACTGTGCTGCCGGGCTCCGCTTCTCGCACGGTGGCTACGGTGTCCGCTCGCAGTGTCGCTGCCGGGGGCACGGTGGCCGTCGGGTGCGAGGTCGAGGATGCGTTTGGCAACACGATCGACGACGCGATCGTGCAGGTGGCGACCGACCCGAGGCAAGGCGGTGTGGTCGTCGATGGGGGCCAGGTGGCGCCGACGGTCGCAGGCGACTTCGCCGCCAGTTGCGTGGTGGCGGGGGCTTCCGATGTTGTTTCGGACACATTCCAGGTAACCGCGGCTCTTCCGGCGCAGTTGACGATGACGCTGTGGCCACCCCAACCGTCCTATGGCACGAGCGACGTGATCGAGATCATTGGCCTCGTCTCCGATCGGTACGGTAACCCGGTGTCCGACCCGGCGTTGCGCTACACCACCACCAGGCGCACGACGCGGTTTGGCGGGACCAGCTTCCGACCCGTCGAGGAAGGGCCGCAGGCTGTGACCCTGTCGGTGGAAGGACGGACCGAAGGCGGCATGGTGTTGTCGGAGACCCGCTCGTTTACGGTGGACGACGCGGCCCCCTCCATTGGATGCACTTCGCCTGCACCGGGCACTGTGCTCCGCGGTGTCCAACCCGGACAGGAGGTGCCCGTCGTCGGCACTTTCCGCGACAGCGGGGGCGTCCGGCAGATCCGCGTGGAGGGGCGCGCGGCGAACATCCACTATGAGGAGGCCCGGACCGAAGGGCGCTTTTCCGCGGCTGTGCCCGCCGTCGAGGGGCTCAACAGTGTCATGGTGCGGGCCACGGACGAGTACGGTCGGCAA
>CALBXO010000110.1 GCA_937890335.1 uncultured Pseudomonadota bacterium
CAACGTCATCGCCCGCCCGCACTTCTCACTCCAGCAGTTGGCTGATCTGGGCGTGCGCCGCGTCTCGATTGGCTCCGCCATGGCCCGCGTCGCGTGGGGCGCGTTCCTACGGTCCTCGCAGGGCATCGCGCGGGGTGAGTTCGGGAGCCTCGCGGAGGCCGAACCATTCGGCACTTTCAGCGCGCTCTTTGGTTCCGACCGCTGAATTCCGGCGGAGGCGCCGCTCGCGAGGCGGCCGGAGTGTAGATGGGACATTGGGATGCTACGACGCTGGGGAACGACGGGGCATGGGATTGCATCGCCGCGCTCGTGTGCGAGCACCAGACCACCGAGATTGTGGAGTTCCTCAAGTCGGCATTTGGGCCCCCAGAGCGCGGCGACCTGTTTGACGAGGGGGAGGCTCCGTATGTCGTGGCGGCTGCGGAGGTGGTGGCGGCTGCGCTGGGCAGGCCGAGTGAGAACGGGCTTCCAGAGTCGGTGGCGCCGTGGCTGACGCTGAACGGCGAGCTGGCAACAGCCTTTCGAGATGACGCTCTGGCCTCTGTAGCCATCGCGGCGCGCAGCCCCTACGCGAAGCTGTGGAGCCGCCCTGAAGGCGCCGACGAATTCGAAGTGTCGTGCGCGGACCTCACCCGCCGCCTGGCCGCCGGCCGCGTCCTGCCCATCCGGGACCCCCCAGCCCGGTTTCTCGCACATCTGGCCCGCTGCTGCGCCGGCGATGGCTGGACGGCGGACCTCGTCATGAAGGCTTTGGTTCGGCCCATCGATGGTGGGTGTCAGCGCGTACGTCCGGTGTTCGTGGGCAAGGAGGGGCGTTGGCGCGCTGCCCTGTGGTTCGAGGTGGCCTTCTTTGCCCCGCAGCGCATCATCTACGAGGTGCTCGGCAAGGAGGGCGACCCGGATCAGGATTGTGTCCTTGCCGTGGCGCAGCGCGAGCGGTCCGATCGAAAGGGGCCGGCGTTCTACGCGCATATGGATGCGGCTTCTGCGGTCGTTCCCGAAGAGGGGCAGCTCGCGCACGGACAGCTGCGCGCGGAGGACGTCCTCCATCCAGAGCGCACGGTCCGGCGAGCGGCCGAGCGCGCTGCGGAGCTCGTGCTCACGCGTGGCAGGGAGTACTTCGCCGCGCGGTCGGAGCTGTCCCAGTTCCTGCCGTGGCTCGAAGGGCCCGACTTTGACGCCCTCTTTGCGGCCGGGAAGGCCGGAAGCTTGAACCATTGGGTTCCCATCGCCTGGTCGCTCGACCGAGCGCTCGGTGAGCGCATGCTGGCGGCTCGACGGGCCAAACTCGGCGGGTTTGACCCTGGCGAGGCGGCGCCGGGACTGGCGACGCTGGACAGGATCGAGCAGCGGCTGCGCGCGGGAGGCGTATGACCCCAATGGCCCGCGAGCGCCGACAGTCCGGGCCGCGATTCGGTAGACGAAACCGGTCCGAACGTGTATTCCGGGCCGCGAAACACGAGGGGGTACGATGAACAAATTGATTCTTTTGTGCGCGCTGCCGCTTCTGCTGGCGGGCTGCGCTTGCGGTGGCGGCGGGTCCGAGGGCGGCAAGGGCGGCAAGTGCTACGGAAACGGCACCTGCGACGAGGGCCTGGACTGTCAGAAGGGCACGTGCGTCAAGCCGGGTAGCGACGACGAAGAGGGCGGCGACGGCGAGGGCGGCGACGGCGAAGGTGACGACGGCGAGGGCGACGACGGTGAAGGCGGTGGCGACAGTAAGCCGGCCGGGAACGCCGCTGCGCCGCTGCCCAAGGACCTGGCGGCGGTGGTCAAGTGCCTGGGCCACTCCAAGCCCACGGATCTCAAGTCCGTCAGCCCCGACGACGTGGCCGACTGCTTCGAGAAGACCTTTGGCGTCGTGGAGAAGATCCCGAGCAAGGGCAAATGTGACGCCCACCCTGAGGTCGTGGTGACCACCGGCGCGCTGGGTTCCTGCTCCCTGCGGGACGAGGACCTGCGGGCCACGCGCCGCCTGGACGACGACTACCCTGGCGTCGGTCGCGCCAACGCGGTCTTTGTGGACGAGGAGTTTGTAGGATTTACGCTGCACGTCGCGCGCCCCAAAGAGAACCGGATGGGTTCCTGCGAGGCGGACGATTTCGTCAAGGACGCGGAGTCCAAGCTCAAGAACCTGGGCAAGGAGATCTTGAACAAGGAGTCCGGGCCCGACACGATGCTGACGCGCAGCCATGGCGGCGCGATCTACTCCGTGCATCGCACCAGCGTGTCCCGCGCCTACGGCGTGGACCGCGTGGTGTTCTCCGTCTTCCTGGAGGACAAGGCCAACGCGCTCAAGGGTCGCATCCCCGAGTTGAAGCCGGACTGGTTCCCCCGCCGCGAGGACGACATTGCGTCCGCCAAGCGCCGCACCGAGAAGCTGTTCCGCGCAATGGGCAACGGGCGGACGCAGAACGTGGCGCGCGCCTGTGACGACGCGGACATCCTGTCGCTGCTCGGCCAGCCAGTGAACAAGGTCACGCGCGATTGCGATTTTGGCGGCAGCGGCGTGACCTTTGGCGGCCAGCAGTACTGGAAGCAATGGCCTGTGGGCTGGGCGCAGATCAAGGAGCCGCGCGTGAAGGTCCACGGTGTGGGACCTGAGGGCGAGGTCATGGAGATCTTCGCGCAGATTCCGGACCCGGGTCGCGACATCTTGCGGGAGATCGACTCGGACATGGGAGCGGGCACGAAGTACGGCTGTGGTGGCCGCGCGTGGGTCATCGACGACTACGTGATGCGCGTGCGCCCGTCGGGCCAGAAGCTGAACCTGGCCTTCGTCCGCACCCGCGACTACGACGCGTTCTCCATCCTGGTGCCGCAGGCCTCCGTGTACGCCAACTGGCGCTGAGCCCCGGCGTTGGCGGTGGGTGCTGACCGTCGACCGGGCCAGCTCCAGCTCGGTGGACGCGCCGCGTCGCCGTGCGAGCGCCGCCGCCAGCAGCCCAGTTCGTTTTCACCCACCCGCCGCACGTGAGACCATCCGCCCATGAAACAACTGGTCATCTTCACCCTGTTGCTGGGCGCGACCACCGCCTGCATGCCGCGGCCCTACGACGTGGCGGCTCTCCCCAGCCCCCGCAGCCAGAACACCTGGGTGCACGATGGCGCCGGCGTCGTGGTGGACCGTGCGGTCGACATCGACAAGATCCTGGACGCTCTGGAGCGGGACACCGGGGCTGAGGTCGCTGTGGCGACCGTGCCCAGCATCGGCGACGAGGTCCCCAAGGAGTTCGCCACCGCGCTCTTCAACGCCTGGGGCGTCGGCAAGGAGGGCAAGGACAACGGGGTCCTGGTGCTGCACGTCATCGATCAGCGCCGGGTCGAGATCGAGACGGGGTACGGGGTCGAGGCAACTCTGACCGACGGTCGCTGCAAGCGCATCATCGACGAGGTGACGATCCCGTACTTCAAGGCCGGGTCGTTCGCCGACGGGCACTACGAGACGGTTCGTGCGATCGACCGAGGCCTTCGAAACGGCGGTGAACTCGGAGCCTTGGCGGCCCAGTTCGAGCGCGAGCCCGGAGTCCACAAGACCCCAATCCCCGAGACCTCCGCGATGACCTCTGTGCCCCAGGCGTCCGGCGTCGAGTTCCCCGCCGGGTCGGTCGTCTTTGCCCTCTGCATTCTCATGTGGCTCGGGTTCGTCGCTTTGCTGGCCGTGGTGTTCGACCCGTACGTCGCGGGCAAGGTCTTCTATTGGCTGGGTCTGATTGAGTACGCAGCCGCCTTTTTCTGCGCCTTCGGACTGGGGCGAGCGGTCGGGACGCTGCCCGTCGCGACTCTGGGGGTGGGGGCCCTGGGCATCTTCGCGGCCTTCTGGTGGCGCAAGCGGTTCAAGGGCTGGTTGCGGCAGCGGCCGCGAAAATGCGCAGAGTGCAAGAGCAAGATCCTGAAGCCCTTGGACGACGTGGCCGAGGACGAACACCTCGAGAAGGGCCAGGTGGTCGAGGAGAGCGTAGGCTCGGCGGACTACGACGTATGGTACTGCGGCAGCTGCGGCTGGCACCGCGTCGACAGCCACCTTGTCCGCAGCAGCCACAGCCGCTGTCCCACCTGCACGTACAAGACCCTGTCCACGACCAGCCAGACGATGGTCGCGCCCACCTACTCCAGCAGCGGCAGGGCCAAACTGACGACCCAATGCCGCAACTGCGGCCACGCAAGCACGTCCTACACGACCCTGGCTCAGCTCCAGCACACGACGAGCTCCAGCGGGGGGTCCTCCTCCGGCGGCGGCAGCTCGTTTGGCGGCGGATCCTCCGGCGGCGGCGGTGCCGGAGGAAGCTACTGATCTTGGCCGTTCTCGGCGTGGCGCCCCCTGACGCCGCTCTCGGGCGACCCGCGGTCTGACGTGCCAAGGCTGCACCTGCGGAGCTCCTTCCGGACGACGAGGCCTACTTCCAGTCCTCGCTGAAGAAGCCCCCGTCGCGCACCTGCCGGCGGTCCAACAATGTCTCTCCAACCTGCACCGACATCGCGCTGGCGTCGTACACCAGGTAGTCCGGCACCATCTCGGGGAGATTGCGGCTGGCCAGCGTCGCGGCGATGTCCGTGCCGGCGTGCAGGACGATGTACTCCCCCCGGTTCCAGTGACTCGGATGGATGACCGAGACACCCACGGACGGCCCGTCGTGCCGCTTACCGCGCACCGTCACGCCGCGCGCGTCGAGCGTGACGGGCAGGGCGGTCATGGCTTTGGCGGTCACGGCGTTGGTCTCTGGCCGCCCGACCAGGATGAGGGTGTGTGTGCGCAGGTCTTCCGGGGTCACGTCGACGTCGGCTTTGACCGGGTAGTCCACAGCGGTTCGCTCGTTGACCTGCGCGTGCCATTGCGCGGCGAGCTTGTTGCTGGCCGTCTCCGCGGGAACCTGGGTGCCATAGACCACCAGTGACTTGTGGACCTGCGCATCGTCGAGGGGGCCGGCGACACCCGGACGCTTGCCGGTGCGCCGCGCCTCGGTGGCCAGTCGCCACCCGCCCCGGTCCTCAAGCGTTGCCGTCCGCGCTCCCGCGGGCACGTGGACCGTGGTTCCGTTGACCACCACGGTGACGGCGCCGGAGAGGTCCAGCGCGCCGGTGTTGAGCGCGATGGCGTTGACGTTGCTGAGCTTGAGGACAATGCGGCTGCCGTCGGCGTCCAGGCTGGCATCCACCCGCGCGAACTCGGTGTAGTCGGCGATGCCCTCCACGGTGACCCAGAACGACCGGTTGTACCTGTACTCCGCCGTCGTGAACTGGATCTTGGTGGGCGTGCCGACGCGCCGCCGCTTGCGCAGGTAGTCCACCATCTTGCCGTTCTCGTACGCGTAGTCCCAGACGTTG
Source organism: uncultured Pseudomonadota bacterium (assembly GCA_937890335.1). Taxonomy (GTDB): domain Bacteria; phylum Myxococcota_A; class Bradymonadia; order Bradymonadales; genus CALBXO01. The sequence goes on from CALBXO010000110.1 coordinate 5,326, forward strand.
TGGCCCAGGTCCTCCTGGAGATCGAACGTGACCTTGTGCCCAAAACGGTCGTACGCGTCCACGAACTCCTCGGCCCGCTGCGGCTGGTCCCGCCCACCATGGATGACCCACATCGGGGTCGTGCCGCCGTTGAGGGCGTAGTTGACGACGTAGCGCTTGGCCAACATCACCTTCTCCCACGGCTTGCGATTCTTGACGGCGCGCACCTCGCGGTAGCCGTAGAGGTTGGGGTAGCCGCACAGCGGCGCGGCGTAGGCCAGCAGGTCCGGGTAGTGCACCGGGAGGGTGAACGCCACGGTCCCACCCAGCGAGTAGCCCGTCAGGGTGATGCGCTGGGGGTCCACCCGGTAGTGGCGCTGTACGTCGCGGATCACGTCCAGCACGTCCGCCTCGCCCAGTAGCCGCTGGCCGTTGTCTCCAAAGCCCCAGGGCGCGACCACAAGGGCGCCCTGGTCCGGGATGTCGGGCATGTAGCGGGCGACTTCCAGCCGCGTCTGACCGCCGCGGCGCGGGAAGCCGACGACGGCGCGCAGTGCGTGCTCCGGGACGTTGTTGAGGCCGTGGAACACCACCACGAGGGGCTGGTCGCCCTCGGGGTCGTAGGACGGTGGCACGAAGATGGCGTAGGGCTGGAGCTTGCCGTCGAGCGCGGAGCGATAGGCGCGGTGGATGACGCCTCGACGCTCCCAGTAGCCGTCGCGGCCCGACGTGTGGGCGTCGGCGACCTCTTCTGCGACGACGAGCCTGGCCTCGAGCCACTTTGTGTCCGTCTCGTTGTCGCGCAGTGCGGCCTGGAGCACATCAATGTCGTTGCGCCAGCTGTCGGCGCTACCGGCGAAGACCTGGACCGACCTCTTCCAGCTCGCTTGCTTGGCGGCCAACACCGCAATGCGCTCATGCAGGGCGCCATGGTAACGAATCGCAAAGCTGCGCTCGCCGGCGTCGCCGAGGTTGACGGCGACGGTGTAGGCACCGGGCGCCGGCATCTTGGCCACAAAGCCGTTGGCGACGGGCCTGGACAGGTCCAGCTCCCCCTTGGCCGCGACCCGCGCGCCGCCGCCGCCCTGGATCGTGACCGACAGCGACAGGCTCGACAGCGCTGCGGGGTGAAGTCCGCGGAAGCGGACGCGAGGGGTCAGGTGAAACCCACCTGCGACGGGGTCCTGGTCCAGTTGGACGTGGACGAGATCGGCGGCGGCGCACGTCCCGCGGTAGGGGGCGGCCCAAACCGCGGCCGGCCCGCCGTCCACGCCGTGGAGTCGTACCTGGAAGACGCCGGGGGCCTTGTCCTCCTGCTCGAGCCAGACCACCACCTCATTGCGGCCCTCGGCGAGGTCCACAAGGGCCAGACGTGCGTCGGTGAGCGGCGGGCGCCAGGAGTCGTACTGCAGCTGAAGCGCTTGCCGCCCGTTGACGAAAATATGGGCGTTTCCGCGTGCGCCGGCCTTGAGCCAGACGCGCTGTGCCTTGGGGCTCACCACGACCGCAGCCGCGACCGCGTACTCGGCCTTCTTGCGTCGCCGTTTGGCGGCCTCGACCACCTCGATGAGGGGGTCCGCGGCGCAGAGGGGGTCCCAATCCAGCTTCTTGAGGGCGCGGGGCGCCGCAGAGGCGTCCCTGGTCAAATCACGGGGGACCGCGCGGGACACGCTCCAGGCGTTGAGCCAGCCCTCACCGCCGAGGGCCAACAGGTCGCCCCGCTCCACGCCCGCCCCGGCAAAACCCTGGCATTGGCCACCGACGCAGCCCTGCTCCGGGGCACACGTCGAGGTCGTCCAGCCGTCGCCGTCGGCGGCGCAAACCTGCGCTTTGTCCAACCCGAGGCAGCGCGCCTCCTGGGGAGCGCAGACGCGCTCGGGGCTCGCCGTTGCGGCGCGCTCTGAGACGGCGGCGAGCTTGCCGTTATCCGGCGTGGTCGAGCCGCCTTCGTCAGCTGGAGTCTCGGTCGATGTGGCGCCAGCCATTTTGGACCGCGCGCTCTCCATCGCGCCCTTGCACGAGCATGCGATGACCGACCAGGACAGCAGGCAAACACTTGCGAGGAAGACCCGAGACCAACCCTTGAAACTCAATCCCATTCTGCCACGTCTCACGTCTCTGGTGCGCTGCGCAAAGAGCGGTCGCGTCGGGGCTGCCGCGCCCCTGTCGCCCTCCCTTTCATACGGTTGAACCCGCAAAGTGACAAACAACGGGGTCCGGCGTGCGATGGACCCATTTGGTGGGTAGGCGCAACTGTCGTCGAGGTCAGGGCACGGCCTGGCCGGATGTAGACGAGGACTATTGCCGCGGCTTCCGGAGGCGGGGTACCGTGCACCGCGAGTTCACAGTTTGCGCCCGTCCTCCGTGTCTGCCGACGGCCGCACGATGGGCCACGGGGACAGCTGGCCAGAGGTTGCCGTGACACACCGCACCGACGAGACGCTGGATTCTACAGACGTGGACTCTGCAGCGCGGGTTGGGTCTGTGCTCAAGGACACGTACGAGCTCGTTGGCTTCCTGGGTGAGGGCGGCTTTGGGTCCGTGTACCGGGGGGTTCAGCATCCCATCGACCGATCGGTCGCCGTCAAGATTCTCGACCTGCCACAGCGCGGCGCCCGCAAACGCTTCCTGATGGAGGCGAAGGTGGTGGCGTCCCTGACGCACCCTGCCGCAGTGACGATCTACGACTACGGCACGACCGACGACGGCTGTCCGTTCATGGTCATGGAGTTCCTGGACGGGTGGGATCTGGAGGTCGAGCTGCAGAAGGGCCCCATCAGCCCGGCGCGCCTTGCCAAGCTCCTCCCAGACGTGCTCGACGCCCTGTCCCAGGCCCACCGGCAGGGACTGGTTCACCGGGATCTCAAACCGTCCAATCTCTTCGTGGTGGACCCCGGCGACGACGAGAAACTCAAGCTGCTCGACTTTGGCATCGCCGGTTTCGCGGACGCAACAGGGGAGCGCCCCGCTGACGGCATGCGGCTGACCGCGCAGGGCGGCATTGTTGGGACGCCGCAATACCTCGCGCCCGAGTACATCCGCGACCAGACAGTCAGCCCGGCGCTGGACGTGTACCAGATGGGCCTGGTCATCGCGGAGGCGCTCAGCGGGACGCCCGCCGTCAACGAGCCGAGCCTCATCTCGTGCGCGCAGAAGCACCTGTCGGGGGAGCTGAGCATCTCCGCGCAGACGCTGGCCACGCCAGGGTTTGGGCCCATCATCGCGGTGGCCACCGCAACAGAGCCCGAGGATCGCTACCCCGATGCCGGCGCGATGCTGGCCGCGCTACGAGAAGCGCGCGAAGCCGGCGGACTGCCGGAGACCACCGCGCAGAGACAGGCCCCGCCCGCCGGCGGCCGCGTGCCCACGGTCTCCGAGGCGGTCGTTGGTGGTCAGCGCACCGTGTTCGAGAGCGCGGAGACGCTCGCGCCGGAGACCGAGGGACCGTCGCCGCCGCACGCGACCCCCACGCCGAACCCGTCCGCGCCCCAGACGGACCCCGCACCCAACGCCGCCGCCACAGACCCGACCGCGCCATCCGAGACGCCAGCGCCGCCCCCGAACGCACTGAGGCTGCCCAGCGAATCCAAGCCGCCACCACCGTCGAGCGGATCGTCGGCAGGCAGCGTGGCCGCGGTCACCGTGGTCACCGTGGTCGCTGTGCTCACCGTCTGTGTGGCCGTGGCGGTCGCCGCCGTGAGTTGGTACGTGGGCAAATCGAACGAGCGCGATCCGCCGCCGCCCGACGTAGTTGTGTCCGACGATGGGAGGCCAGAGCCAGCCGCGCTGCCCACTGGCATCGACGGACAGTGGCAGATGACCACAGAAGTCCTGGGGTCCCACAGGCACGGTGTCGGCGTACAGGGTTTCTACGAGATGGCAGTGCGTCCGGACCACAGCGAGGCGCGTCTGGTCAAGACGGGCTACACCAACCGCAGCTTCAAGCGCTCCAAATACCAGAAGGGCAGCGCGACCCTGCTCGCCATGGACGGCGCCTACACATTGCATCCAACGCTGCGAGGCCCCCGGTCCGAGCTGGACATGACGTTCGTGATCATGCCCTACGGCGACGGCCTCACAGGCTATTGGCAATACCGGGGCGACTCCTACGACAAGGCCGGCATGTGGGGCGTCCTGGCCGCCTCCCGTGGCGACCGGCCGAGCAATCCGAACGCGGAAGACCAGCCCTGCCTGGTGTCCTGCCTGATCCGCCAGCAAGCCCAGCGCCCAGCCTCGGCCCCCCAGACTTCCTTCTGCGCCGTCGAGTGCGAGGGCGGACGGTAGGCGAGCGAGTGGCTCTGGGCGTGGTCAGGCGGCGGGCGGCTCGTGCTGGCGCAGGGCCTTCCAAACGCGAAGCACCACCTCAGCGTCCACGGCGGCGTAGGCGATCTGGGCGGGGCTCAGTGGGCGGCGGGTCCAGTCACTGATCTGGTGGCGCTTGTCCAGCTCGATGCCGAACTCCCGGCGGCAGACCGCCAGCAGGCTGTGACCGCCGGCGAGGTCGCGGCCACGAACGCGCCGCGACAGGGCCAGCGTGTCCACGACGTTGTCGAGCGCCAGACCCACGCGCCCCAACACTGAGGTTTCAAACGACGCCTGGTGGGCGATCTTGGTGGTCGTGTCCGACCTCAGCAGCGGCGCCAAGGGACCCAGGTCCGCGATCGCGAGCGCGTCAATCAAGTAGACGCGCTCGGTCCCCGCGATCTGAATCAAACACAGCGTGCGCGTGTGGAGGGTCGTCTCGGTATCCAGTCCGACCACGTCCTCCCCTTCCAGGGCACGGCAGGCCTCCTCAAGGCCCTCGACCGTGTCGACCCAGGTCGTGGGGATCTGTGGCTGCACCCGGATTGTCGTGTCGTCCTGGTCCCCGGTCCCGCCGGGCGTGGCGCGAAAGGCCCGGCGCAACGACTCCGGCACCCGCTCGAGTGTCGAAACGTCAGTGCCTGAGATCCAGGACCAGGCGCCGGCCACGTCCAGCAGGTAACCGGCGACCATCTCTCGCTCGATCCACGGCGGGACCAGAGATTGAAACTTGCTGAGCCGGTAGTTTGGCAGCGAGGTCCCCACGTCCGCCCAGAGCTGCTCGTCCTCCCAGAATTCGATCTCAGCGATGCGGTCGCGCGCCCTCTCGAAGTCGCGTTCGATGTGGTCTGCGTCCCCTTTCAGGCGTACCAGATGGTTGTCGGACGTGACCTTGTAGTCGCCGAGCACCGCCTCCAGCGCATACCGAAGGGTGGCGTTGATGCGCCCACCGGCGAACGTCCACCACCGCAGCTCGGACCCCGAGCACTCGACCCCTCCCTCCGTGGGGGTCAATACGTCCCGAAAATCGGCGCGCCGGGCCTCCAGCACCTCGGCGGCGCCCGGGTGGAGGTAGGGCCACGCAGTGTCCGATGTGAGAACGTCGAGCGTCTTCTGGCTGAGCGTGAAGCCCAAAAACTGGGGCAGGTAACCGCCCCAGGTCGGCGTCTTTCCCCGCGGCGCCGGTTGCACGAAGATCCGCCGGTCCTTGTGGTTGATGTCGGTGGGGACCCACGCCCGTCCCCCGAGCAGGAAGCAGCTCACGTCGGAGACCAGGCGGTCTACAAACTCTTGCTGCAGAGTGCCCAGCGGCTGCCCTGACGGCCGCATGACGCTGTAGGTCGTAGGGCTGGAGAAGACCGCGAAGAGCTCCATGAAGTTGCGCCGGCCAAACTGTTTCTCGGCCTTGTACCCCAGTATCAACAGTCCGCTGGTTTTGCGCAGCGACCCGTCGGCCAGCATCCAGCTCAAGAGCCGCTCGAACTCCGCCCGGTGGATCCCGGCAAAATCAGGGACGCGTTGGAAATGTCTCCACGCGTCCTCCACGGTGATCCCGTTGGACGCCAGCGCCAACGCCAACAACTGGTGGACCAGCACCGGCCAGGCGCGGTCGTTGACCTCCACCGCCTCCACCCAGCCCTCGCGCGCAAGCTCAATGAGCGCGATGGCCTGCAGGACCCCCTCCGTCGTCTCACAAAAGAATGTCGTATTGGCGGACTGTCCCGCCCGACGTCCCGTGCGCCCCATGCGCTGGAGGAAGGAACTGACGGTGTCGGGTGCCTCGGCCTGGAGCACGCGGTCCAGATCGCCCACGTCGATCCCCAGCTCCAAGGTCGACGTGCAGGCGATGCACGCCTCGGCCCCTCTGTGGAACTTCTCCTCAGCGAGCTCGCGCTCTTCCTTGGAGACCGCGCTGTGATGCACAAACACCGGAGTTCCCGTGCGCCGAATCGAACCCGCTACCGCTTCTGTGGTGGCGCGCGACTGGCAGAAGAACAGGCTCTTTTTGCCCTTGGCCATGGTCGCCGCATCCCGCACCAGGAGCTCCATGGACTCGCGGTGGATGACCAATAGCTCGCGGCCCGCAGGTGGCTTGGGCGGGTCGATGACGACGCCCTCACGCTGCGACGACCCTTGAATCCACCGGAGGATCTCGTGGGGGTTGCCCACCGTGGCGCTCAGGCCGATGCGCTGCACGTCGTGACGGGAGACGACGGCCAGACGCTCCATCACGCTCATCAGGTGGGCGCCGCGGTCCGTACCCGCCATGGCATGGATTTCGTCCACGACGATGACGCGCAGGTCGGAGAACAGGTCCGCCATCTCGACCCGCTGGGAGACGAACATGACCTCCAGAGACTCCGGCGTCGTCATCAGCAGGTCGGCGGGCTCGCGCAGGAATTTTTTCCTCGCGGACGAGCCCACGTCCCCGTGCCAGACGAACCGCCGCAGCCCCACCATCTGCGTGTAGAGCCCGAGCCGCTCGGCCTGGTTGTTGAGCAGCGCTTTGATGGGCGCGATGTAGAGCGCGCCCACCCCCCGCGGCTCGTCGTCCACCAGAGCCGACAGCGTCGGGAACATGGACGCTTCCGTCTTGCCGCCGGCGGTGGGGGCGAGCACCACGGCGTTCTTGCCGTCCAGGAGCGCCGCGCCGGCCTCCTCCTGCACGGGTCGCAGGCTGGTCCAACCGAGCCGCGCGACGATGGCCTCCTGCAAGCGCGGGTTGAACCGCCCAAAGACACTCACCAGACGTCCGCGACGGGCATGAGGTCGTCATCGCCATCGAGGTTCGCCGTCCCCTCGAGCAGCTCCTCCTCCGTGGCGCTCAGCTCGGTGGGGCTGAACCCGTATTGCGCCATGGGGAAGTAGTCGTCGTTCTCGTCCACCAGGTCCATCTGGGTGACGAACTCGCGCAGGAACTGCCGTGGCACGACGCCCACGTCTCCCTTGAAGCCGGCGGTGACATCGGCGACCAACCGCTCGATGAACTCGGGGCTTACGCGATCCTTGACCCGCGCTGGGTGTTGGGTCGGGTAGTGCTCGCGCAGGCGGGCGGCAAGATCGCGCAGGCGAGCGGCGTCAAACGGTTTGAGCTGGAGTTGTGCCTGCTTGACGGTGGCGATGCCTCCAGACTCCTTGAAGCCGATGCGGTCGTGCAGTGGCGGAAGGCCGGCGACGCCACGACGTGTATCAAAGAACTCCGGGGTACCCGTGAACAGCCACAGCAGCCCAGGGAAGGACCCGGCGGCGTCCGCGATCTGCCGGATGCCATTGAGGCTCTTGCCCCGCGTGTCGCTGCGCATGCGCAGGATGGTTTCCGCCTCGTCAATGACGATGACGAGCCCCTTGTAGCCGGCGGCCTTGACGATCTCCAGGACACCGGAGAGGTAGTCCAGCGCGACACGGCTGCCGATGTCTCCCTTGATGCCGGCGATGCGTTTGGAGGCTGCAGCTACATTGCCGCTGCCGCCGAGCCACGACACGAGCGCCCCCGCGTCCGCGTGCTCGCCCTTCTGCTTGAGCTGGAAGATCGTCTGGATGACGCGGATGAAGTCTTGGGGTGCCCGTCCCGCGGTCTTGGCCGCGAGATCACCCTCGAGCGCCGCCAGAACCTTGTCGTCAAAGTCGTCGGCATCCTCGTCGGCGTCCGAATCGATGAGGCGCTCCTCCACCGCACCGATCCAGCGGTCGAGGATGTCCCCGAGCGCGCCGCGCGGGCACGCGGAGGTGCTCAGCTCCGTCATCACTTTGCGGTACACGTCGTCAAAGCGGTGAAAGTGCAGGTCGTTGTCGCTGACGACCACAAAGCTGGTGGCAAAGCCGCGACGCTGTGCGTCCAGGAGCGCCAGCCGGGACATGAACGTCTTGCCGCACCCGTACCCGCCCCGCAGGAACTTGATCGTCCCCTCCCCGTCCGCCGCCAGATCGAGCTGTCGCCGCAGCTCGCCCCGCTCCTTCTCCACGCCCACGGCGATGGCGTCCACGCCGCGCTCCGGGACCAGTCCCTTTCGAAGCTGCTCAAAGAGATGTTGCAGCTCCCGATGCGTCAAAGCTGCCATGTCGTGCCCTCTCGTACGTACCGTTTTTCGTTGCCTGAATTGTCTACGCGGACCGCAAACGGGACCTTCGCGCAGTGGTCCTCAAACTTGCGCGCGAAGCGTCGCGCGCCGCGGGGGCTGAGGCGGTCGCTCAGCTCGGTCTCGGTGATCACGCCATGTTCGGCCAGGTGCTGGAACACTTGCCGCACACCATCGGGCAGCGCGAGGAACCAGTGGTCGTGGTCGACAGCCCCCTGCGACGGCGCGGGCTTCTCCGAGGTCCTGCCCGTGGGGGCCGCGACTTCAAACAGGGTCTTGAGCGTGAACGCGGCCACGACGGCCGTCGGGTCGGCACCGACGACCTCCACCTGGCAACGCGTGTCCTCGGTGGCGACAAGCCGGAAGAACAACTCGAACTCCTCGCCCACAGCCGCGACGAGGACACCTCCCGCCAGCCGCCCCCCGCCAAGGGCCTGGGCCAGCTCCACCTGGACGCCGGCCGCGGCGACCTGGAGCGTCAGCGGGACCTCAGCGCGCCCTCCAAAGCCCAGCTCCAGCTGGCTGACCAGCTCCACCCGCCCATGGAGTCGATGCATGCCGAGCACCGCATCGCCGGCCCAAGCGTCGACCGTGTACGCCCGATGGTTCCCGCCCCGCGCGACCTTGTGGGTGAGCGTCAGGACAGGGATGACCCGCTCCTGGAGGCTGTTCCCGCCGTGGACAAAGGAGTCCCGCTTCTCACCGCGATCGTAGACGGCGGTCGAGTCGGGAAAGCAAAACGACCCCGGAACGTCGGCATAGCCGAGTTCAGCGGCCAGGACGCGCACTTCTCCAGGCTCGTCGGCCGTGGACGTGGTGAACACGTAGCGGCGCTTTGGGTCGATGAGGCGGCCGCGCCCCTGCACCGAGGCCGCCTTGTCGTCCAACAGCAAGAAGCCGTGGTCCGCCGTGATGACAAAGCGCCTCACGCCCGCATCCCGCAACAGCTGCCATGCGGACCGAATCCGACTCAGCGCCAGGGGAAACACCGACGGGCCTGCGTCGTTCTCGCCGGCGGCGTCAATCTCGATGGAGTGCACGACAAAAAGGCGAGTCTGTGCGGCCATATTGCGAAGTTTGTCCGCGGGCGTTCGCAGCACCTCGTCCAGGCCGAGGGGCCGACAACCCTCGCCGCCCACCCGGTCGAACATGGCGCGGCGGCGAGTCTCGGGGTTGTGTACGCGGAACGCCCCGGAAGCGAACCCGGCGACTTGCCCGTTGGCGATGACCTTGGGGTGGAGCTGCCCGTTGTGGACCACGGGCGCGAGGACGTTCATGCCCACGGCGGTCACCGTGGGCAGCTCGGCGAGCCGGGCGTCCAGCTCCACGCGGGTAGCCGTCGTGCCCTCCAGCTCGTGGTAGAGTTCCTGGGCCATCTCGTACCGCAGCGCGTCCATCGTAAAGTACGCGGTCGTGCCACTTTCCTGGGCCCGCGGCCGCACCACCTCTTCAAAGAGGTTGCGCTGCTGAAGACTGGACGGGGGCAAGAACCCCTCGGCGCTGCACAGCCGGCAGAAGTCCCCGGTCCACGCGTCTGCCCAGGCGTGCCACACGCGGTACAGGGCATCTGCGCAGCTGCGCAACCGTCCAAAATGCGGCAGGTTGGGCAGCAGAAGCCGGCGATCGATTTGAACGAGCTCCCGGTGCGCGCGGTCCACGCTGGAACCAACCTCCGTGTACCGCAGGATGGCCCCCTCCAGGGACTGCGCATCGAGCTTGCCGCCCGCCGTCCCGACCCCCTTGCCCAGCGCCGCGCACGCCGCGATAATCTGCCAGGCGGAGTAGCGGTTGACGTCCTGCCCCAGCCAGAACGACGCCCCATCCACGCGCCGCGCCGCCCACTGTCCGGCCTCGGCGTAGCGCTCGGCGCCGAGTGCCTCGAGCGCGGCCTCGAAGACCTTTGCCTCCTCAAACCGGAACGTGTCGATCTGGCCCAGATCCTCGGCCTGCGCCGCCCGACGCTCGTCGTCGAGCAGGTTCTCGGTGGCGTCCGCGGTGAAGCTGTAGAACGCCGGGCGGCCGCGCGCCCAGGAGGCGACTGCGCGGCAGTGGTCCACCACGGCGACCGGAGCCTTGTGGGCGGCGGCGAGGAGCGGGCTGACCGGCGCGCGGGTGAGGTCGTCCACGTACTCCACGCACAGGGCCCAGCTCACGGCGCCAAACACCACCTCGTCGCTGCTCTCTTCCTCGTCCTTTTTGCCCCAGTTGTGCGGCCGCCCCGTCCATGCGGCCAGTTGGTCCCGGATGGCGACGCGGTCAGCGTCGGGACCCTGTCCCCGTGTGGACGCCAGCCGCCTGGACAACGACCCGCCGTCGAGCAAGTCGTCGAGGACCGCGGTCGGGCGCATGGCCCGCAGTTGTCCGGCGAGCCCGCGCGTGTCGTCGTTGAGGAGCTCGGCAAGCCAGGCATCGGCCCGCGCGAGCGTGGGCACCCCGTCGCCAAGGAAGTTGTCGATCTGCTCGGGAAGCACCTTGCCGGCGGCCGCTTCGCGCACGAGCGTTTCGATGCCCTTGCGGTACCTGGCCCCCACTGCATAGAGCTCCAGCACGGGAGAGGCCCGCACATGCTCCTCGGTGAACCCCGGCAGGTGAATGACCAGACTGGGTTTGGCGAGCCCGCTGCCCAGGTCCTCCAACGACAGGAACAGATCCAGGTGACTGCCCTGGAAGGTCCTCACGCCGTACGGCACCCGCCCCGCCTCGCGCTCCTGCGTCAGCCACGCCACAAACCCGCCGTAGTGGTTGTGCGGGTCCAGCCATACGGCAACCCCGTGGCGCTGCACCCAGGCGCGCAGGTCCAGCTCCAGTGTCAGGGAAACAGGCTTTGTGGACGTCATGGTGGGGGCCCGGGAGTCTCTCGGCACGCGCATGACAATACTGCGCAAACGCGTCGCATGTCACGCCGCCCGGCCTCGCCAGACCAGCCCCCATCAGGGTGTGGGTAGCGAGGGCCTGGGCGACGGGCTGCCCGTCATTGTGGGAGCCTGAGCTTGGCCCCGTCGGTGTAGATGAGCACCTCTGGCTCCCAGCGAACGGTCATCTTCTCCAGCGGCGTGTTGCGCAGCTTTACATCGGAGTCCATGAACTGGTTGTAGTCCAGCGACCCCGACCACGTCGCGGTCTTTCCGGCCCGCAGGCCGTCGTCGTAGGAGAACCCAACCCGCTTGATCTCGTCGTCAAACAGGTCTTGGAACGCTATCGTGCCCTTCACGCCCGCCAGGTCCTTCACGTCTGCCTCGAACCTCTAGGATCAGGGTGTCGCTCCCGCCGAAATCCAGCCGCCTTCCTGCAGCGCCAGGTGCGCCACACGGATGTGCTCCTCGCGCAGCACATGCCGCTTGCGAGCGTTCCACCCATGGACGAGCTCAACACAGTGGTCCACGTCTGTTGCGGCTTCGCGGTCCTCGTGTACGAGCCAGTGCACAGTCGCCAACAGTTCCATGCCATAGGGAGTCTCGAAGCCGCGGATCAGGCCCGCAACGCGATCCAGGCGCTCGTTCGCCTCGGGCTCGCCGGCCAGATACTCGGCGGCCGCCTCCGTCGCACCGTCGACCAGAGTGATCTCGGTGTCAGGGCGCACGTCGGACGCACCACGAAGGTAGTGCCCCTCCAGGCGGCGCAGGACGTGATTGAGATTGTGGGCGTAGGGGCCGTAGTGATGCCGCTCGAAGTTCAGCCGCAGCGGCTGACCCGCGGCCTGAAGGAAGTACGCCAGCTTCTGCACTTCCAGCATGGTCAGGGCGTAGCTGGGGATGCTGTACAGGTCCAGAAGCTGAAGGAACAGGGCCCTCGCCGTCGTCAGCTGCGCCTTTGCCGGTGGGCTGCGTCGATCCGTTCCGCGCGGCTCCGCGCCGGGTTCATACAGCTGGACCCTCACGCTCGACAGCGGCGTGAACGCGTCCACGATGCGCGGTCGGACATCCGCCCAATCCAGGCCGCCGTTGCCGGCGCCAAGAGGCGGAATCGCCAGCGACTCGATCCCCAACGCGCGGACCTGAGCTACGAGATCAAGGAGGCCGTCGTCGATGTCGGCGAGTCGGCTCTTGGCCTTCCAATGGCGTTTGGTCGGAAAATTGATGATGTACCTCGGGCCCACGAGCGCGCCCGTCGGGTACACATGCATCCGGCCAGGCACCACCTCGCCGGCTTTTGCCGCTGCCCGGTACGCCTTGAACATCTCCGGGAACGCCTGCTTGAACTGCAAAGCGATGCCCTTTCCCATCACGCCCACGCAGTTGACCGTGTTGACGAGGGCGTCGACATCGGCGTGCAGCAGGTTACCGGTGGTGCTCTGAATCATCTGGGCCTCATAGGTAGTACCAATCCTGCCTGACGACCACAGGAACAACAACACCGGCGCTCGCCGTGATCTCCGCCACGCGACCCGCGATGGCTTCATCGATGACCGCGATCTCCGTCACCCACTCGAACGAACAGAACCGATGGACGAGAAATTCGGCCTGCTTGCGTCGCTTTCGGTCGGGGGCGTCCTGGGTGTCGAACCAATCTCTGGCATGGACTGCGTCCCAATCCACCTCCTCCAGATGCGCCTGGTCGTCAAAGAAGCGAGTCAGTGGTGCCATGACGGCGTGCCCGTCCGTGAACACCCAGGCATCCGTGGCTGCCGCCACGGCATCGACCGAGCTGACGAGATACACGATAGGGCGCTGGCCCCCGGGATTGTCCTGCACCTGCCCGCGGTGGTTGGCGTAGAGCATCGGCGATCTCGCGCCAAAGTAGAACGGAACATAGTCGCTGAGAACCCCGCCCGGGCCGACCGGGACGGACGCCTGGACGCGACGCTGCTGAATCCGGCGATGGGCCGCGGACTGGGTCTGAAGGTCGGTCGGCATGTGGTGCGGACTCCACAGCCCGCGCTGTCGAAGGATGCCATCGAGGTTGGCACCATGGGTGATGTGGAGAATCTGGGTCACGACGTGGGGTCCAACCTCTTGTCGGGCGATGCTGCGTCCGGTGTTGTCATGTCGATGCCCAGCACCCGCACGGCCTCAATGTCGTGGGGCGCACTTCGTGGCAATGTGGTGGCCCGCGCCCGGAGGTCGTCCAGTAATTGTTGCCAGTCCAGCTTGACGCCCTCGGCCGTCTTCCAGCCCTGCCGCTTTCGGCCACTTCGAACGAGCAATAGCACTCCGTGTCGCGTCGACCGAGCCCGCATGTACTTTGCCACGAGCTGCTCCTCCAGCGCTTCCACCAACCTCGTGTGGCTCCACGAATCCGCCACCTTGATCTCAATAGGCAGTGTCCCGGCGAGCGGATGGCTCACGGAAATGTCGGGCTTCTTGGCCAGGTCGACCTCAGTCTCCCGCTCGAGCGTGTACCGCTGCCGCGTCCGAAGCCGGAGGTCCTCCGCCACGAGTTTCTGAACATGGTGCTCCGTTCTGCCGGGTCCCGCCAGCGCGATTTGGTAGGCGTCGCGCCTGCTGAACGGCCCCCGTTCCATATGACTCCGCATGTCTTCGATATCTGCAACCACGACATCGAGCAGGTCCGCCGCAGTGAGGATCGGCGCAGTTGCTGTGCGCTCGAAGGCGACGACGGCACCCTCGTCCCACATGGCCAGGGCGTCCTCAGCGGCTCGTTGGGCCAGAAGGACGCGCATCCAGTGGTGGTGCTCGACTACGGCGGGATTTCGCATCAGAGCACGAATGCCGTCCACCGCTGCAGGCCCGGGCAGTTTGCCCAGGGACATGACCAGGTGCGTCCTGAGGCTGGCAGCGTGGTCGCGCGGCGTGGGGACGTAGGTCCCAGCCCTGCGCGGATCCTCCGAAGGGGGCACGTACCTATGCATGAGGGGCAGGAGGCACACGATGGCCTCCACATTCGTGAATGCACTGCTGGCTCCACCAACGGGTGACGCAACCATAGGGACTCCGAGCGCGTCGGCGACCTGACCCAGAAGCGCAACCGGATCCACGGCCCTCTCCAGCGACACGCTCAGGCTCACAACCGCACCCATTGCGTCCCCGTCGAACCAAGCGCGCCACAAGACCTGCCGATCCTCGCCGTCAGCCTCGGCGAGCCTGCGTGGAATCTCAGCGTGGGCCAGAGTGCAGGCTGCGGGCGCATCGATGAGTTCCAGAACCAGCTGGAGGGTGTGGGCGGCCTCCGGCGGCGGCCCGGCCCGGAGAGCGGCCTCGCACACCCTGGCTGCGACAGCGCGCGCGCGGGTCGCTTCGGAAGAGCGCAGACGCGACAGAAAACTCGTGTCGTAGGCAGGATGGCCGTCAAGCTCTGACCGCACCACCGCGGTCAGTGCGGCCGTCATGAGGTCCCCGTGCCCCTCCAGCAGCTCATCGAGCCACGAGGGGACGCGGTTGTTGGCGCCCACGGCGAGCCGGACCGCGACCTCGGCCGTTCGCTGGTCGACGGTAGCGAGGGTGTGACCGTCTTCGCGCCAGAGCTGGAGGCCGTGGCGCGCGAGGCCATCACGCCCGTCAACGGTGCGCAGGTCCCCCCGCTCATGCGGGTAGTCCGCCCGCCAGGAGCGCCACCACACCTGGAGACCGCAGCGCATCGCGGAGGCCAGTTCCGTGCCCAATTCCGCGCTGAGCCAACGCCAGCGGTCGGGGTCCTCACGGACGCCGTGCATACGCCACAACTCGACGGCCTGGTACGTTGGAAT
>CALBXO010000111.1 GCA_937890335.1 uncultured Pseudomonadota bacterium
TGACAATACCACAGCTTCGTTCCGTCCTCCTGATTGCGTTTGCCTCCGCCACCCTCGCGGCCGGCTGTTCGGACGCGCCAGACTCGGGCAACATCAGCACGGATCCCTGCGCGGGCGCCTGCCCCGCGGAGCAGTGCTTTGCCGGGACCTGCATCGGTGGCAACAACGGCAACAACGGTGACCCGGACGCCGGCAACAACGGCAATAACGGCGATCCCGACACGGGAGACACCGGCGACGCGCCCTCCGGCTGCGCGGGCGACGACGACTGCGTGGCGACCCAGTATTGCGACATCGAAGACGGCGCTGAGCGCGGCGCCTGCGTAGACGGATGTCGGACCGACGCCGACTGCGAAGACGGCCTGGCCTGCCAGGACCACGTCTGCGCACCGGGCTGCGCGGAGGACGCGGACTGCCAGGACGGCGAGTATTGCGGACCTGGCGGGGCGTGCCTGGAAGGCTGTCGCGACGACGAGGGCTGCGAAACGGGATTCAGCTGTGAGGACGTCGACACCGACGACGGGATTCGCCGCCGTTGCGAGGCGACAGCCTGCGATGGCATCGACGACTGCCCGGACGGGTTCGCATGCGCCGACGGCGCGTGTGCAGCCGGATGTACGGGCGACTCCTGTCCCGATGGCCAACTGTGCGACCCCGCGACACTGACGTGCGTGGCAGGCTGCACCGACGACGCCGAGTGCGACGACGACAGGTACTGCAACACCGGCAGCGGGGTCTGCGTCGAGGGTTGCCGCAACGATGACGGGTGCGAGACCGGGTTTGCATGCGTCGAACACAGCTGCGAGCCCGGCCCTTGCGAGGAACACGCAGACTGCGCCGACGCGTACTTCTGCGACGATGGGATCTGTGACGAGGGGTGCCGCGAGGATGCCCAATGCGACGACGACGAGGTGTGTGACAATGGACGCTGCCGGAGAGGCTGCCGCGTCGACGATGCATGCCAGGTCGACGAGTACTGCCTCGTCGACGAGGGCGACGACTACGGCAGCTGCGACACGGGTTGCCGCCTGGGCGGCTGCGCCGAAGACCAGCTGTGCAACCGCGACACCCGCCGCTGCGTGGATCGCGGCTGTGCCAACGATGACCAATGTCAGCGGGGATTCATCTGTGAGGACCAGTCGTGCGTCGCGGGGTGTCGCATGGACGCCGAGTGTGGAGCGGGCAACGTCTGTATCGACCTGAACTGCACGCCCGGCTGTCGCAATGACGCCGGATGTGGGCAGACCCAGTACTGCAACATCGACGACAACGAGGACGTAGGCGCGTGCACAGACGGTTGCCGCCCCGGCGGTTGTCCCCTCGGCCAGATCTGCAACCTCGACACGCGGGTCTGCCGCGAAGCCCCCTGCGAGGCCAACGACGAATGCCCGCTCGGCCGCATCTGCTCGGACGGTGATTGCATCCTGGGCTGCGGACAGGACGATCTTCGCTGCGCCCGTGGCCAGATCTGCGACCTGGGCTCAGACCTGTGCCTCAACGGCTGCCGCGGCGACGTGACGTGCGACGACGGCGAGATTTGCGATCAGAACGCGCTGGAGTGCGTGCCCGGCTGCCGACGCGACGACCAGTGCGACCGTGGCGAGGTCTGCCTGGACGACGCCTGTACGGCCGGGTGCCGGACGGACGACCAATGTCCCGGCATCGAGGTCTGCACCGACAACCAATGCATGACGCCCACCTGCGATGTGGACGCCGATTGCCCCGGCGAGGCCTATTGCAGCGACGGCGTCTGCACTGCCGGCTGTCGGAACGACAACGTCTGCGGCGACGGAGAGATCTGCAACCTTCAGACACGCACCTGCGTAGCGGGGTGCCGCCTGGACGACGCCTGCGGCGACGGCCAGATCTGCGCCAACCTCCAGTGTCGCGCAGGGTGTCGCGCGGACATTCGCTGCCCGGACGACGCGTACTGCAACCAGGGGACCTTCACATGCGACACCGGCTGCCGACTCGGCGCGTGCCCAGGTATCCAGGTGTGCGATCTCGACGACCGAACCTGCCGCAACCCCGCCTGTCAGGAGGACGCAGACTGCCCACTGTCGCTCTACTGCGACACGGACAGCGACACCTGCGAGCTGGGGTGCCGCGACGATCTCGGCTGCGGTGACGGCGAAATCTGCACGGACCACGCGTGCGTGGCCGGGTGCCGGCAGGATGGCGACTGCGCCGACGACGAGCTGTGCAACCAGCAGTCGGCGACTTGCGAGCTGGGCTGCCGTGACGACGGGGGCTGCGGCGACGGCGAAATCTGTGACGGCAACGCCTGCCGCCAGGGTTGTCGCGACAGCCTGGCGTGCGGCGACGGCGAGTTCTGCGATGGGGCGCCACAGGGTACGTGTGAGACCGGTTGCCGCCCGTTCGAGTGCCCAGAGGGGCAGGTGTGCGATCCGGACAACCACGAATGTACGGATCGGATGGCCCCAGAGTGTGGCGAGGACAACGACTGCGACCTCGGCGACGTCTGCGACTTCGACTCGCAGCAGTGTGTGCCAGGATGTCGCAGCGACGACGAGTGCGACGACGGGTCCATCTGCCGGGATCCCATTTTTGATCCGTCCCCGCCCCAGTGCCGGCCGGGATGCCGCGCCGATGACGCATGTCCGGGCAATCAATACTGCGACTTCAACCAGGACTCGATCTGCGTGAACGGGTGTCGGGACGACGACGGCTGCCGCCCCACCGAGAGCTGCCAGATGGTCCAGGAGGGGGATCTGATCCTCCAGCGCTGTGTCCCCGTGGCATGCCAGGCGGATGACGAGTGCGCAGACGGTCAATACTGCGATGGTGAGACCGACCAATGCCAGGTTGGCTGCCGTGCCGATGCGTGCCCCGGAAACGATCTCTGTGACCCCGACACACGCGTGTGCGTAGAGGGCCCCTGTGAGATCGACGCGGACTGCAACGGAGACGACGAGATCTGCGAGGATACGGTCTGCCGCGCTGGATGCCGGGAAGACGATGCCTGCCGGCTCGGTCAGATCTGCGACGAAGGAACCCTCACCTGCGACAACGGGTGCCGTGCCGACGCCGGTTGCCCGAGCGACAGCTATTGCGACCTTCCATTCCTGGGCGACGTGGGCTTTTGCACGGCGGGCTGCCGCATCGACGGCTGCCCACAGGACCAGATCTGCGACCCGGACGCGCGCACATGCCTGGTATCCGAGTGTCTCCAGGACGCCGACTGCGAGGACGAGGAGTACTGTCGCGACCGCGTCGAGTGTCTCGTGGGCTGTCGCGGCGACAACGCGTGCGACAACGCAGAAGTGTGCACCGACGAGACGCGCCAATGCGTGGAGGGCTGCCGCGGGGGCGACGACGGCGACACCGCCTGTGAAGACGCCACCCAGATCGCACTGGAACTCGGGCAGTTCTTCGAGACCGAGACGACCGAGCTGTGTCTGGACGATGTGGACCACTATACATTCACGGCGGAGTACGCCGAGGAGCTCGCCGTTCTGGTCACGCCGCAGGTGGAGGGTCGCGGCACCCTGGCCTTCGAGGTCTACGCCGGCTGTGGAGGCCCCAGGGTCATCTCCGGTGAGTCGGCCGGCTTCGGCGTCTCGGCCTACTTCGCCGCCCCGCACGCCGGCACCTATGTCGTGCGCGTGCACGGGCAGACGCAGAACGACACCAACAGCTACGTCCTGTCCCTGACCCGCGACCATCCGCTGTGTGTCGTGGACACTCTCGGCGACGAGGTAATCGAGCCGAACGAGGAGTTCGAGGACGCAACTCCGCTGTCCGTCCCGGCTGACGAGGTGACGTTGCTGGACGAGCTGCACCTCTGTGCGTCGGACACCGACTGGTACGCCATCGAAGTCACTGAGGCGGGGCAGCGTATCAGCGCGACGCTGTCGCAGAGCCTGGACGATGTGCCGCTACAGGTCGAGATCCTGCTCGACGACCGGATTGTGCTCGCGCAGGCCGACGACGTGGCGACCACCAAGACCGCCGCGACGCTCGCGCTCGGCGACGCCGGCACCTACTACGTCCGCGTATCCCCCACCGACACGGTCCCACCGGGTCAAGGGGCGGAGTACTCGTTGCAGCTCTATGTCACGTCCCAGGCCTGCGTCCCCGACCCCTTTGAACCCAACGACGATCCGGAGGACGCCACCCTGGTCGGGCACGGTCAGTCCGAAGCCTCCATTTGCGGTGAGGCCAGCGACGTGGACTGGTACAGCGTGCAACTGCGGCCCGGCGACACCTTCAACGTCGAGTTGATGTACGACCACGACGCGATCGGCGACCAAAACGAACTGCCGGCAACCCTCTACGGTCCGGGCGGCCCTCAAGATCTGAGAGACTTCCTCGCGCGTGTCGGAGACAGCGACACGGACGGGCTGTTCCAGGCGCCGGACGGATTCCTCGTGGACAACCAGGGGGCCGGGGAGTGGCTCATCGCCGTGGAGGCGGGTGCCACATCTGTGGACCTGCCCTACATCGTGGCGGTGACGGTCACCGCGCCCAGTTGCGAGGACGAGGACGAACCGCAGCCCAACGAAGACTGTGCCCACGCGGCGCCGCTGGACGGCGACCGCACCAGCGGACTGCTGTGCGGACCCGTGGGGGACGAGGACTGGTTCCTGCTCCCCGTCGAGTTCCGCGGCGAGGACGTCACCGTGCAGCTCGAGCACTTCCACTTCGCAGGGAACCTGGAGCTGGAAGTGTACAGCCCCGGCGGCAACGACCTGCTCGGGTTCAGCTACAACTCCGGCCCCAATTTCGAAGAAGTCACGTTTGAGAGCCTGGAGGCCGGCGACCACTGCATCCGCGTATTCGCCCGCAGCAGCAGGATTCAGAACCGATACACGCTGAGGACGCCATGACACATCAGCTTGAGCGCCCAGGAGGAACCATGAGACGCCACATCCTAATGCTCGTGACCGTGTGCGCCGTGATGGGAGTCACGGGCACCGTTGCGGCCCAGATCAGCGTGGGTACCGTCGGCTGCGGCCGGCACGCTGATACAATGCGCGACAGCCTCAACCGCATTGGCATGCAAGCGACGTCCTACCAGGTCAGCAGCGTGACCCTGACCCAGATGCGCAACCACCAGGTCGTGTTGGTGGCCACGGACGGCTGCGCTGGAAGCTACCGCAACCAGCTTGGCGATCGCATGGCGTCGTACGTCGACGGCGGCGGCAACATCGCCTCCGCGGTTTTCAATCAGCAGTCCACGATCTCCATCGGCGGAAGATGGGAGTCCGGCGGCTATCGCGTGGTGAACATCCTCAACAGCAACGTGTACTCCACAGGCTCGCTGGGCACGGTCCACATGCCAAACCACCCGGTGATGCAGGGCATCAGCTCGGTGGGGGTGCGCACCTACCGCACTGGCAACGCACCGTTGGCCAGTGGCGCCTTCCGCATCGCGGACTATCACGATGGCCAGATCCTGGCGGCAGCGAGGGAGAACAAGGCCGGGCGCATTGTCTTCATCGGATTTTATCCGGTGGAGTCATTCCGCACACTGTCCGGAAACGCATTCAACCTGTTCACCAACTCGGTCACCTGGGCGGCCCAGGGCGGTGGCAACAGCAACCAGCCACCCACCATCACCAACCCGGGCAACAAGGAGGCCGTGGAAAATGCGGCCTTCACACTGCAGATCACCGCCAGCGACCCTGACGCGGACGACTTGTTGTGGAACGCGACCGGATTGCCAAGTGGGCTGAGCATTGGGCAATCCGGCAAGATCACGGGCCAGCCGGCCAATGGCACCGCGGGCGTTCACAATGTGTCCGTCACCGTCAGCGACGGCGAGGAGGAGCGCGGTGTGAACTTCACGATCACGGTCTACAACGATGTGGATCCCACCGTGGCGTTCACCGGACCGACCGAGGCCTGGCATGGGGCCGCGGTCACCGTGACAGGAACCATCGTCGAGGCGGGCTGCAACAAGACGCCGAGCCTCCAGGCGTCCGGCGTCACGGGCTACACGGTCTCCGGCAGCAACGGCACCTGGTCGTTCACCAAGAGCGGTGTGGGGGCCGGACGCTACGTGCCCGCCCGTGTCATCGTGACCAGCACCTGCACGGGCCGCAGCACCACGGTGGACCGCAAGTTCGGTGTGGACCTCGGGGACCCGACGATCCTTCTGGCGCAGAGCGCGCTGAACCAGAACGGGGTCAACCCCAACGACAGCAGCACCTGGCCCGCCATCAACGCCTACGCGGCGCTCGCCCTGGGCACCCGCGCCTCGGACAGCGTCAGCGGCATCCGCTCGGTCTCGGCGCTGGTCGAGCGCACGGACAACAACGCACAGACGACGATCTACGGGGCCACGTTCACCCTGTCGGGAACGCCCTCCGGCGGTCAGGCCGCCCAGGTGGTCGCCGCCTGCAATGAGGACGCGTATTGCACGGACAACAGTGAGCTGAACCTCGCCACGCTCAGCGGCTCGAGCCTCGTCTTGAAGATCACCGCAACCGACGCTGCCGGTCGCAGCGCGACCAGCCTCTACTACTTCACGACGATCGGCCTCCGTGCTGCGCTTGTGGCCTGGCGCGACGCGGTGCCGCAATCCAGCGATGTCACGGCGGCACAGACCCGCCTCAACAACAGCCGCGCCGCACTGAACGCCGCCATTGCCGCGTTCGACGCCGAAGTGTACGGGAACATCACCTTGGCCACCCAGACTGCACAGTCCAATCTGCTCGCTGCCAAGACCCTCGACAACAGCCTCAACCTGACGACCGTCAACGCCCGCGGCACGACCCTGGCGGATGTGTTGACCGGGTTCCTGGGGGCACGGGTGTCCAACTACATCAGCAATCTTGGCGAGCGCAGCGCGTTCGCAACCGCGAACGGGTTCGTGGGGCAAGCGCGAGACGGCGACGACACCGGCACCCGCCTCAACCTGCTGGCCAACGCGTTCTTCTGGATGGAGGACGGCGCCAATCCGATGGTGGCCGAGGACTTCGTGGAGACCCAGACATTGCTCGGCCGGATCATCAATGAACAGGACGACTACATTACGTATGACCCGGCGCTGGTGGCGCGCGCGGAGCTGGCGGAGGCCAGGACCAATCTGGCGGCGGTCAAGGTGCTCGTGGACCGCGTTGTGGCCAACGGCGATACATCGATCTCCGACCTGGAGCACGTTCAATTGCTCCTGGGCCTGACCAACACAGCCGAAAACGTCAAAGAGAGCCAGGCGCAGGGCGCTTGGGTCCGCAATTGGCAATGGGGCCTTACCCAAATCGTCTACGTCTACGCGCGACGCGCCCTGAACAATGCGCGGGACTTCATCGGTCCGTTCCACCCGGTCTTCACACTGGGTCAGAACGAGCTGGACACCGCCAACACGTACCGCGAAGCGCGTCGGGCGGATGACTTCATGAACCTGCTGATCAACAGCCGGTGCCTGACCATTGCCATCTACAACAAGGCCTACAACCCCGATGTGGAGGCCCCTTCGGCCTGCTGCGAGGCGCTGCTGACCTACCGGGCGTTGGACCAGAGCTTCCCCGTGCAGCGAAGCTGCACCAACACCGCCCCGACCGTGACAGACCCTGGCGCACAGAGCGGCAATGTCAACGCCCAGGTGAGCCTGGCGATCCAGGCGACCGACGCGGACGGCGACACCCTCACCTACTCCGCCACTGGGCTCCCCCCCGGCCTCTCGATCAACAGCCAGTCAGGCGTGATCTCCGGGACCATCTCCAGCGGGCCCAACAGCCCGTACACCGTCCGCGTTACCGTTACCGACGGTGTTGCGCCAACCAGCGTGAGCTTCCAATGGACGGTTATCGGCGGTGGTGGCGCCACGTACAGCCAAAGCTTCACCCAGGGTGGGCGCTACTCGCGGGACAGCGAGCAATGCAGCGCCTGGCACACATGGGTAGCGGAGCTGGGTCAGATTCAGAGCTTCTCGAAAGTCACCCTCCGAGGAAGCCGCAACACCGAGGGGTACAGCTGCAACGGATCGCAGGCCAACCAGATCTGCGGGTTGCTCGCCCGCCCCGTCGACCAGGTGCAGCACACGAGCTTCAACTGCGACGGGAAAACCTGGTGGGTCGGACGCTGCGGCGACCAGCTCGAAGTCGCCGTGGGTACCACCGCTATCTGTCGGTGTACGTCGGAAAACAACATCGGAATCCTGCGGCCGTGCATCGACGAGGGTGGCCGCAACCCCAACTGGGGTGGCATCGACGGCAATACTTGCAATGGACCGTCGCAGAGCTTGGAAGTTGTCTGCGAATAGGACCTGCGCAACCGGGCCTCGCGGCCCGGTTGCCGCGGCTCCCGCGCCCTCGCTATAGGGCGGGTGCTGGCTGGGGGGCGGCGCCGTCGATGAAGAAGTCGACGATCTCGCGCACGATGTGGCGAAGCTCTTCCACGCTGGGCGGCTCTTCCGGGTTCACGATGAACACCTGAATGCAGCGCTCCACCATCCCCAACGTACACAGCGCCAGCACCCGATAGTCCGCCTTGCGGATGAGGTTGCGCTGTGCGTTGAGCCGGTTGATGCCGGTCATCACATCCTCGAGCTCTTCGTAGAAGTTGCGGATACGCTCCGCGAACTCCGGGTGGACGGCCAGTCCCTCGTTGAAGAAGATCTGGGTCAACATCTGGTTCTTGACCAGCACCTGCAAGAGGATGTCGCCCAGATCGATGAGGGAGGCCCGGAAGTTGTCCACGGTGTCCACATCACCGATGTTCCACTGGTCCACTGACCCCGTGACCATCGTCAGGAAGTCGTCCAGGATCTCGTCAAAGATCTCGCGCTTGGACTTGTAGTAGAGGTAGAAGGTGCCCTGGGCGACGCCGACCCGACGAACGATCATGGACACCTTGGCGTTGTGGTAGCCGTGTTCGGCAAACACCTCGATGGCCGATTGTTTGATGCTCGCGGCGCGATCCGCCTTGGCTGTCGTTCGGCTCCTTGCCTGGGTCATGCACTCTCCTTCCTTCGCCACGATTTTCGCGCGCCACCGTGGGGTCCGCGCGCTGACTCAGGCGTCACACTACACAATGACTCGACCCTGGCCAAGTGCCCAGAGGACGACACCGTCTGGTGCGGCTCGCCCGCGCGCACCGTTCTCGGAGGCGCACTTGTGGGAAGTCCCGACCCTGCTACGATCCAACC
>CALBXO010000112.1 GCA_937890335.1 uncultured Pseudomonadota bacterium
GTTCGGGGATCGTCTCCCTCCTCCTCGCAGCGCACAATGGACTCAAGCACGACGATGCTGTTGTCCACGAGCATGCCGATGCCCAGCGCGAGCCCGCCGAGCGACATGATGTTCAGATCCACGCCGAGCATGCGCATCGGCGCGAAGGTGCACACCACGCTCAGCGGGATCGCCAGGCCGATGATCACCGTGCTGCGGGGCGACCGCAGGAACAGGTACAGAATCAGGATCGCAAACAAACCACCAAACAACGCGGTCGTCGTGACCTCGTCGATGGCCTGCACGACGTACCGAGAGGGGTCACTGAGCACGGCGATGTTTGTGCCCGCCGGAAGTTTCCGGGCGATGAAGTTTGTCAGTTGCCGGCGGCTCTCGGCCTTTGCCGCCCGCGCCTTCTTGCGCTGCTTCTCGGCCTTCTCGTCGTCCCCGGCGCCGGGGGCCTCGGTGACCTGTTCCTCCTCGAGCTCCCCAGCGTCGAGTTTCCGGGCGTATTCTCTTTGTGCCGCGGTGCCGAAGATCTCGTCGCGCAGTCGGTCCACGACCTGCACGAGGTTGGCGTCCGCCTCTTTGAAGATCTCGAGCTCGACCGACTCTGTCCCGCCAATCCGCGTCACGACCTCGGGGTCCGCGTGGCTGGAGACGACCTCGGCGACCTGGTGCAGGCGGACCGGTTGGTCGCCGCGCGCGCCGACGGCCATCTCCCGCAGGTCCTCCACCCCGGCAAACTCGTTGAGTGTCCGCACGAGGTACCGCACGCCCCCGTCCTCGAGCTCGCCACCGGCGATGTTCACGTTCTCTGAAGCGAGACGCTGCTCGATGTCCGCGGCGCTCAGGCCAAACTGGGCCAGCCGGTGTTGATCGAGCTCCACGAGCACGACGCTCTCACGTCCGCCGTGCACTTTGATGAGGGCCACTCCCTCCACCTTGACCAGGGTGTCGCGAAGGTCGTCCGCGGTCCGCCGCAGCTGCGTCAGCCGCGCCTTGTGCACCTTGGCGTCGTCGCTCGGAGGGAGCCCCTCAGTGGACAGTCCCAAGCGCAGGACCGGGTCCAGGCTCGGGTCGTAGCGAAGGATGATGGGTTTTTCTGCATCGTCGGGTAGACGCAGGACGTCGACGCGCTCATGGACCCGCTGGGTGGCGTGGTCCATGTTCGTATTCCACTGAAACTCGATGACGATGTCGCTGACGCCCGCGCGCGTGACCGACTCCACGGCACGAACATTCTCTACCGTGCGCAGCAGCTCCTCGAAGGGGCGGGTGACCTCCTCTTCGATTTCCTGCGGGGCCGCGCCGGCGTACGCGGTGCGCACCGTGAGCGTGGGGTAGCTCAGCTTGGGCATCAGCGCCTGTTCGAGCTGCCCGTAGGAGAGCCACCCGAACACCGCCACGCCAACCGTGACCATCAGCGTCGCCACGGGTCGATCGACGACGCCGGCCCAGATGGAGCTGATGGGGGAGGGCCCCTCGGGTGGCGTCTGGTCCCCCACGGAGGGCTACTGCACCAGCTCGACGGTGGCGCCGTTGGCCAGGCCGCTCTGCCCGAGGACGACGACGCGCTGCCCCGCGGACAGCCCAGAGTTCACCTGCACGCGCGAATCCTCGTCGAAGCCGAGCTCGAGGGCCGCTTTCGTGCTCGTGAGAACGCCGTCCTTCTCCTCGAGGACGAACACGTGGGGCACGTCGTCCTCGTAGACCACAGCTCGCTTCGGAATCAGGACTACATCCTCGCGGCGGTCTGTGATGAGCCGGACGCGGACGAACATTCCCGGTCGCAGTCGCTGCAGTCGGCCCTTCTTATCGGCGACTTCCGGGCTTGTGATGTGCAGAGTGACCTTGACCGTACCGGACTGCGGGTTGACCACCGGCCCGACCAGGCGGACCTTCGCGGGGAATCGGACCGACCCAGCCGCCTCCGCCTCGACCCAGCCTTCGCCCCCCTGGAGTATCGACGACAGGGAGCGTTCAGGAACCTGGATGTCGACCTCGATTTCGTTGGGGTCGACAATGTGGAAGAGCTCCTGCCCCGGCGTCGCCTGCTGTCCGGGATCCAGACTGCGGGCTGCGATGATGCCGTCAATGGGCGCCTTGACCCGTAGGTGCGCGACAGAGGCCCGCGTGCGCGCCAATTGGTCCTTCGCCGAGCGAAGCTGCGCTTTGAGCTCATCGTATTGCTGCCGTGCGACGAACCCCCGCTCCACCAGTGGTTCGAGTGACGAACGCTCGCGCTCAAGCCGGGAGACGGTGGCCGCAGCCGCGGGGACTGCGAGCTCCTGTTCTGGATCTCCAAGGCGAGCCAGGAGGTCGCCCTTTTTCACCACGTCGCCCTCATCCACCGCGATCTCGCGCGCAATACCGCGGGTCTGCGCGTAGACGTGAACGTCGCTGCGCGCGCGTGCGTTGGCGGTGGAGAGCAGAGTCGCCGTGATGTTGCCGAGCTTGGCCTCCACCACTTCAACCGGAACGACCGCTTCTTCCTTGGCGTCGGCTTTCGTCGACGCATCGGACTCTTTGTCACAGCCCGACGCCAGGGCGAGTAGGACAAGCAGGGCGAGATACCTCATGGAAGAATCTCGTCGAGCTCAGCCTGGAGTCGCTTCTGGCTGCGCAGGCCCGTGTGGACGCTGTGGACCTTGCCGTCGCGGTCCACCATCACCATGAACGGGATCCGCGTGAACTGGTAGGCTTGCATCAGCTGCCGGTGGCCGAGCACCACGGGGAACGTGAACCCTCCTTCGGCCAGGAAGCTGGAGACTTTGGGGACCCGGGTCGCGTCCGGCTCAAAGTCCAGGTTGACCGACACAACGCGCAGCTTCTCCGCCCCCACGTCTTGTTGAAGCTTCTCCAGGATGGGCATCTGGCGTTTGCACGGCGCGCAATGCGTGGCCCAGAAATCCAGGAGCACCACTTTGCCGCGCTGCTCCTCCAGCGTGAGCCTGCTTCCGTCCAATCCCTGTCCGTCGATGAGCGCGAGGCCAAATGCAGGGGCAGTTTCACCCTCGAGGGGGTGTGTCCTGGTGTCCCGGAAGCCGAACCACCACACGTTGAGGCCCAGGATGATGACCAACGCGCCGCTCAGACCCCATTGGGCCCAGCGCAGTTTCTGGTTGGATTTCGTCGCTGTGGGATTGGGTGTCGTCATGGCATCGGTCGGCGGGCAAAATCGGGCCCGCGGGCGCGCCATGGTAACGCATCGAACGAACGGTTCAATCCACGTGCGTGTCCGCGAGGTGCCTGAAACGCGCATTCGGCAGGATTTTATACCCGCGAACGCCCTTTTTCCGCAGAACGAGGTTGTCCTCGTGCCACAGAGGCACATACGGGAGGTCTTCGGCCAGGCGGCGTTGCACCTCACCGTACGCACGCTTTCGGTCGGTGCGGTCGAGGGCGCGACGCCCTTCGTCCAGGTATTTGTCGACCTCCGCGTTGCGATAGGCGCCTCGGTTGGCGCCACGGGACCGACTGTCCGCCGTGGGGATCGAGTTGGAATGGAAGATCCACGCCATCAGATCCGGCTCGACAACCGACGGCCATTGCATGCTGTACATGTCGAAGTTGCGGCTCTTCACATCGCCAAAGAAAGTGCCCCATTCATAGGCGCGAACTTTGACCTCAATCCCGACCTTGGCGAGCTCGATGGAGAACAGTTCGGCTACGGAGCGGCGGAACTTATTGGTCGTGGTCTTGAGAGTGATTGTGAAGCGGGGCTCGGGTCCCTCAGGGTCCGGGTAGCCGGCCTCATCGAGCAGTGCGCGGGCGCGGTCCAGATCCAGCGCATAGGTGCGGACGTCGGGCTCGTAGGCCCAGTGTTCTGGGGCGAGAATGCCGCGCGCGGGCCTCGCGGTGCCACGGAACTTCTCCTTGATGATGCGCGCGCGGTCGATGGTGTGGGCGATGGCCTTGCGCACTCGAACGTCGCCGAGGATCTCGTGCTCGAGGTTGAACGCCAGGTAGGTGTACTTGAAGCTCGGCGCGCTCTCGAACTCGACCTCACGGGCGTCGTCAAACACCGGCAACATGAGCGGCGCGGTCGCGTTCTGCACCAGATCCGCCTCGCCCCCGAGCATCGCAAGCAGGCGGGTGTTGTCGTCTGGAAGCACCCGGAACACGACGCGGTCGAGCGCGGGGCGCCCGCCGTGGTACTGGTCGTGCGCGGTGAGCGCCACCCAGGATTGTCCGGAGCGGGCCTCCCAGCGGAAAGGACCGCTGCCGACGAGGGCGTCCTCCGCCATCATGCCCTCCTTGTCCACGGCGTGGCGCGGGACAATGCCCATCGCAAGATTGGTCATGAACGGCGCGTGGGGCTCCGTCAGCTCAATGGTGAGGTGGTGGTCGTCCCGCACCTCCAACCGCTTGATCCGCTCACCGAGTCCCGCGTAGGGCGACTTGACGTCGCCCAGCGTCGTGAAGGTCCAGTGCACGTCGTGAGCGGTAACGGGATCTCCGTCGTGCCAGACAGCGTCGTCGCGCAGCGTGATCTCGTAGGTCGTGTCGCCCACGAGGTCGATCCGTGTGGCCAGGTCCAGCTCGGGCTGGCCGTCGGGCGTGTCGATGGTCACCAGGCCGCTGAAGACGAGCTTGCTGAGCTTCACGCTGAAGTCGCTGGTCGCAAAACGCGGATCGATGCTCTTGGGGGCTCCGTCCAGGAGCACCGTGAAAGCAGGTTCGGGCGGGTCGTTGTGGTCCAGCAACGGGCACGCGGCCCACGTCGTCAGCAACACCGCCAGGGCGACCATCCATGGCCACCGATGCGCGCGTCTTCGTCCCATTCCTCGGGCCGGTTTTTCCGCCGTCTACTCGACGGCTTCCATCTGCTTCTCAGCGGGCGAGTCGTCGTAGTAGTCCATCTTGGACTTGTTCTTCTTGCGTGCCGGAGCGCTGCGCTTCAACGCCTTCTTGCCGACGGTGGGCCTGGGTGCGTCTTTGCCCGTGGACTTCCCAAACGAGCGGTCGTAGGTGTCTCGGGCGTTCCCGGCGACTGCGCTCTTGCCGCTCATGAGCTGGGACAGAATCTGTTGGGCTTCCGCGTTCTGGGGGTCGCTGCGCAGCAAGGACTTGGCGAGCCAATACCTGGCGTCGTCGCGCTTCTCGCTCTGCGGGTACTCGCCAATCACGCTGCGGAATGCGGCGACTGCGCCGGCGCCGTTGCCGCGGTTCAGGAGGCTGCGCCCTTTGTAGTACATCGCCAGCGCATAGTAGTTGGAGGACCGAGGCGCGTCGTTCATGAAGGCGTCAAAGTCGCGCACAGCGTTGCCGTAGTCCCCGCGCTGGTAGCGGGACAAGCCCCTCTCGTAACGCTTTCGCGTCGCGTTTTCGTCGGTGGCGGGTGCCCCTTCGGCAGCCTGGTCACCCGATCCGGGCGCGCCACCGTACACATTCCCAAGGGAGCTGGAGCCGCCACCTTTGGCATTGGCCCTGCCGTCATCGAGGCCGGCGAGTCCGCCGCTGCTCTTGCTGCCGAAACCCACGGCGCTGTTGCTGCCGGCTTTTGCGCGGTTGGCGGGATTGCCGGGCCTGTAGCCGGGGTTCCACTCCGCCTGTTTGACGGTCTGCTCGTTCGCGTCCTTGGCCTCCTCAGCGTCAGCGACAGCTTCGGGGGCATCGTTGTCGGCGTTCAGGTTGTCGAGGTCCGCGGGGACGACTGCCTGGGCCTGGAGGGGCTCCGGCGCTCTTTGCTCGCGCTTCTTCTCGGCAACAACCTTGTCACCGCCAAATGCCTGGTCCTTGTCGTTGACCGTCTTGGCGGGCGGGTCCTGTACCGGGGTTTTTGGGGTAGAACCGCCTGGCCTGGCGCCCCTGGAGGCACCGAGCAGCTCGTCGAGAGTCGTGGGACTCTTTGCCTTGCGGTCGAGTCTGGCGACGGGCTTGCCGTCCAGTTTCCACACGTTCTCCGCATCGGCACCCGCGCCCTTGTCCGCCTCCTTCTTGGGTTCGTCGCGCAGCGCCACCTCCCCGAGTTTGTCGTTGAGGGGCTCGGCTTCGTCGCTGGGCGCGTCCAGCCGCGCTACCTCAGCCCGGGGCGCCAAGGCCGGCGTTGGTTCGGCCACTACAGGAGCCGCTGCGGGTATTGGTTGGGCCTCACCTGGCGCAGTGGCCCCGCTCGGCGTCGCCTTCTCGGCAAACGACTCCTCGGAGGCGGCGGGCGCCGCCGCCATTTCCGCGTGGTCCGCGGGGCTCTGAAGGACACCGGGTTGGAAGAGCAGTCCGGAGATGACAAGGACGAGGGCCACGGCCGCCGCTGCGGCGAACCCTGGGTGGAACAGAAGTTTTTGCAGCCGCTCAAAGACGGACGGCGGTTCGGTGTAGGCTTTGAGGCGTGCCTCGCGCAGGATGTTGGCCGAGACGAGGTGCGGCACCTCTTCCAGCGGCATCGCGTCGCGGAAAGCACTCCTGAGGTTTTCGATACGTTCGAGCTCGCTGCGACACGCCGCACATTCATGCACCGTATCGGCCACTTGCTCCGTATGCTGTTGCGACAGTTCCCCGTACGCAAGGTCGAGGAGATCCTGTCGCTTGTGCTCGCAGTTCATCGTTCGAGTCCAGCGACGGGCCGGGCGAAAGTCGCACCGACCCTGAGCGATCCCTCACAGTGTTCTTGTAGGGATCGACAGCCAATTGTCCAACTGTCCCCCGCAACATCGTGGGACACGCCGACTGAAACGACCGGTCTGGCGAAAGGATCTATCAAGCGCCCCCAACCTCCGCCGCGGTGTCCTTATCAAAGGAGTAGCCGCGAAACTCTTCCATGTGTCCCCGAAGGGTCTCCAATGCGTAGCGCATCCTACTCTTGACGGTGTTCTCCGGAACGCCCACCACATCCGCGATCTCGCGAAACTTCAGGCCCGAGACCTCCCGGAGAACAAAAACCTCACGCTGCTCTTCGGGCAGCTCTTCCAGAGCACGTTTGAGCCGGTCCCGGAATTCCTGCTTGATCACTTCCACACCGCCGCTTGTGGCGCTGGGAGCGGCCACGGCGTCCAGGAGGGTGCGACCTTTGCCGTCGCCGTCGCTGCGTCCGATGGGCTTGTCGGCGCTGACTTCGAGCTTGCCAGCTTTGCGCCGCGACTGATCGATACAGATGTTTCTGGCGATGGTGTAGAGCCAGGTCGTGAACTTGGCGGACGTTTGGTACTTCGGCGCGCTGCGGATCACCCGGAAGAAGACGTCCTGGGTGAGGTCTTCCGCGCGCGAGCGGTTGTTCACCGACCGTAGAATGAAGTTGAAAATGCCGCGCTCGTGGCGCTTCAGGAGCACCTCAAACGCCTCGGTCGTGCCCTTGGCGTACATCGCCATCAAGGTCTCGTCTGGGACGTCCTCAATGGGGCCTTCCGGAGGCCAGGCCGGCTTCTTCTTCCGACCGAACAAGCTTGTGATCAGAACCAGCAAACGCCGTCGCTCCTTGGGCAACAACGTAGCTGCAACAGCGGGCGGATCGTCAAGGATTCCGACGAGAATCGTTGGGGCCCGCGTTTCTACTTCTTCTTGAGCTTCTCGAGCGTCTGCGTAGCGAGCTCGCCCACTGTCTTTGCACCGTCCCAGGCAGGGATCGAGGTTTTGTCGTCACCGAGGGCCTCCACGGCGGGAATTGCCTTGGCCGAACCCACCTCCTGCAGACAACGCAGCGCGACGGCTTTGGCCGGAGGCGTCCCGGACTTCAGCGTCGTCAGGAGAATCGGCTCCACATCCTTCATCTCCTCCTTGACCTCGACCATGCAAAAGCGTCCCGCCTCACGGCTGAACCCATCCTTCTCGCCGCCGCCGTACTCACCGCCAGCGGGGAACGCGTTGAGGATGGGCGCCAATGCCGCCTTGCCGCCGGACTCCGCAGCTCCCTGCACGGCCAGCCAGCGCAGGTCTCCCGGGCGTTTCTCAATCCAGCCGAGGAAGATAGGCAGCGCCGCCTTGCCCTTGATCTTGCTGATCCGGTCCATGGCGTTCGTGCGCAGTGTCGGGTCCAGTGTCTCGTCGGGCACGACGCGGATGAACAGGGGGACGATAGCCTCGTGTTCCTCCTCGAGGATGGCGGTCTCCAGGTCCTTGTCGAGGCGCTTCTCGGGCTCGACCTCGGTGTTGGACAACGCCTTGAGCGCGGCGGTCTTCAGTGCCAACGCTGTCTTGCGCTTGATCTCGGGGTCTTTGGATTTGCGCAAGATTCGGGCGAGGGCGGCCTGGGGGTTCTCCGGGTCCTCAAGGTGCTTGAGCAAGGCCTCGTGCGCTGGTGCGCCGAGCGCCTCCGCAATCTGCTCGATCTTCACGTTGCCCATCTGGTCGCGGATTCGAAACTCGCCTCCTCCGACCCAATCGACAAGGTCTTTCTCCAGGAGATCTCGGTCCGCCCCGCTGGCGTGGGCCAGCAATTGGTACGCGCCCTCTTTGGCGTCGACCTGCTTGCTGCTGCCGCGCTGGTAGTCATCGACCGTAGCGTCGTCCTTCTCGTACCAGCCATGAATGATGGGAACCAGGGCCTTGACGATGGCCGCCCGATCCGTCTCGTTGGCGTTGTCGAGCCCCAGCTTCACGGAATAGGCGCAATCCTCCTCGATGAGGATCTCCGCCGCCCGGATGCGGGTCTCGAGCAACTCACTGTCGGAACCCACCCACTGCGTGAGCTTCTCCTGACCATTCTTGGCAACCCTGGGGCGCCAGACCTCCAGATCGGCTGGTTTGCGTTTGCACGCTCCCAGGCTCACCCCGAGGGCGAGCGCAAAGATCAGGACTGCGACGACTCTCTGCATTCGAATCCTCCTCGAATTGGCCCCGGTACCATGCCGTGCACAACGCCCGAGGTCAACGTGCTCGACACGCCCTGGTGCGGCCCGTACCCTGGAGCGCTATGCGCATATTCATTCTACTGTTTGTGTTGGTCCTGGCCGGGTGTGGTGAACGGTCCGCCGGCGAGCCCCAGCAGCTCGAGCAACCGGAGCGAGGGCTGGCGGAGGAGCTCGCGGAGGCGGTTGCCGGGGACGTCGTCGAGTTGGAGGGCAACCAGGAGTACGTCGGTACGTTTGTGGTTCCCGCCGGAGTCAGTTTGGTCGGAAATGGCGCAACATTGCGCGGCGAGGGTCTCGTAGCCCTCACGTTGCGCAGCCAGCCGGGCCTGGCCACGTCCGTCAGCGGTCTCACCATTCTCAATGACGGGGTCGCCATGGTCATCACCGGCGGCGGTGACGTGTCCTTGGAGCGGGTGACCATCAACGTGACGGCCGGGGCGGGCCTCCTCGCCCAGGACCTGCGAACGCTGACACTGACGGACGTGACGGTACTGGGCGATCTCAGCAGCGGGGACCTGGCTGCGCTTGGCGACCGCGTCGACCCCAGCGTCCATCCGGTCGTGGGCATCGGGGCCTCGGGCGTGGAGGAACTGCGTCTGGAACGGACCGATGTACACCGCATCGCCGGCCTGTCCGCCGTGTTTCACGAGTCCAACACCGAGTGGGACGGGGGCCGACTGACCCAATCTGTGGGAACCCACATCCTGGTCGACGCCGGTCAGTTTCAGGGCGTGGATCTGACCATCGTGGATGGGCTGCGGGGTACAGGACCTGGTGGCTTTGGGTCTGTCGGGATGGCGGTCAACGGTGGCGCGACGGTGCTCACCAGCCGTGTGACCATCCGCAGCATCGACGGCGTCGGGATCCTCCAGGGAGAGGGGCAAGGGTTGCACACCGACTTGAACGTCGAACAGACCGAGGATGTGGGCATCTGGGTCCTGCGATCGAGCGCAAATCCGGCCTTGAATCTGCTGCGGGCGGTCGTCGCGCGCACGCGCGGGGCTGGTGTCGTCGTCTCCGGGGCGGACGGCGTGATCATTGACGGGGCGGAGATTTACGAGGTTTTCCGCCACGAGCGCATGACGGACATGGGCATGCAGACTGTTGGCGACGGGCTTCAACTGTCGGCGGTGCGCGAGCGCATCGTGGTCGCCAGAACCATGCTCCGGGCCAATCCGCGCGTCGGGTTCCTCATTGACGGGGACGGGGCGGAACCGGAGCTGGACTTCGACGGCGTCGACATCGGGGCACCGGCAGAATTCGACGACGAGACGTATGGTTTCATCGCCCAGAATTTTGCGGTCGATCCCACGCCCATCGGGCTCAACGTCGCGCCTGAGCTCCTCGCCAACGACGGAGCCCTGGATGAGCTTCTGCCGCTGATCGCGCCCCGCGAGGTCCCCTCCATCGGCTTTGTTGGAGAGAACGGCTTCGTGGGCGAAAACGGATTCGTCGGTGAGAACGGCTTCGTCGGCGAAAACGGGTTCGTCGGCGAGAACGGGTTCGTGCGCTGAGCCGATGCGGCTACGA
This sequence comes from uncultured Pseudomonadota bacterium, assembly GCA_937890335.1. GTDB lineage: Bacteria > Myxococcota_A > Bradymonadia > Bradymonadales > CALBXO01. The sequence goes on from CALBXO010000112.1 coordinate 10,299, forward strand.
CATCGCTGCCAGCGCGGTGCGCGCGGTCTGCGCGCGGTCGCCGTTCCCAAGACCGTCCCACTGCGCAATGGCGAGCGCCCAGCAGCGTCGCGACCGCGTGGGACGGCCTGACGCACCCCACAATCGAGCCGCGCGCTCCGCCAGCTGGGCCAGGTCCGGGTCCACCAGCTTCGTCTCGGCCAGCAGGGTCTCCGCGGGCTCGATGTGCGCGGCCCAACCCAGCTCGTCGTCGGCGAAAGCCGCACAGGGCAGCAAGCACGCGTGCGCGATGGCGAGAAACCGGGTCTGACGCGTGTTCTGGAGCACCTGGGTGAACGCGTGCTGCGCGCGGTCCCATTGCTCACGCTGGATGAGGACCAAACCCAGGTTGAGCCGAACCAGCGTGCCCGCGCGCGACCCGACCGCATCAAAGATGTCCACCGCCCTGAGGTAGCCGTCCTCGGCGGCCTCCAGCTCGCCCTGGTACCGGTCGATCTCGGCGACGCCGTTGATGGCGTTGGCGAGCTCGTTTCGGTTGCCGGTACGCTCAAAGCCTGCGCTGGCCTCCGTGTACCAATTGCGGGCGTCGCTGAGCTGTTGGGCCTGTCGGCACACATTGCCGAGTCCAAGCAGGCACTGGGCGGCCCGGTGTTCGTCGCGCACGTTCTGGAACAGCGTGTGGGCGCGCAGGTAGAGCGTGCGGGCCTCGGTCAGTGCACCCTGCTCCCGGTGGAGAATCGCGCGGGCGAGCACGCAGCGGGCATGCCCGTGTACATCCCCTTGCTGCGCGAAGAGTGGTTCGGCGTTCCCGAGGTGCTCGAGCGCCAGGGCCATCTCGCCTTGCTGTCGGGCCAGATTGCCGCGCTCGAGCAGTGTCAGGGCGCGCAGAGAACCCTGTCCGAGCTGCGTCGCGAGGAGGTCGTCCACCAGCTCAACCGCGTCCGCGAACTCCCACCGGTAGCGGTGCATCTCCGCGCGCAACAGGCGGCCCCTGACCCGTCGAGCATCGTCCGACGGTGCGTCGAGCTCGGCCATGATCAGCTCGTACTCGTCGAGCAGCTCCAGCCCCTCCAGGTAGTCGCTGGTCTCGCGCTTCTCGATCACGGCCTCGAGCATCGGAAGGACGGCGGACTCTACGTCTCCCGCTGCCAGAAGGTGACGACCCCGGCGAGAACCGACACCGGCTGCGCCCGGCGCGTACAGCGACGACAACGTCTGGGCACAGGTGCGGTGCAGACGCGCGTCGCGCTGGGCTTCGCGGGCGGAGCGGGTCAGGCTCTGGCGTAGCAGGGCGTGCTCAAAGGACCATCCGTCTGCTCTGGGTCGCAGGAAACCTGCGGCGAGCAGTCCGCGGAGCACGTCGGGGGGCAGGGCGACACCAGCGGTCGCACAGGCAGCGGTAAACTCCCGTTCCACGACGTCCTGTCCGAGGACCGCAGCGAGCTCCAGCGCCTCCCGCGCGGAGTCGTCGCACCCGGCGAGCAATCGGTCGACCTGCGCGCTCCAGATCTCGTGCAGCCCGTCGGGGAGGGTGACGACCTCGCCTGCGCGCAGCGCAAATCCGGTGGACGTGAGCTCCAGAACGCCCCGCTGAACCCAATCGCCCACCAGCCGCACGGCGAACAGGGGGTTGCCGTCCATCCGCGCCGCGATGGAGCGGGCCAGATCTCCTCGTAGATGAAGCAGGTTGCGAATCAGTCGCTGCGCGTCCGCCGGCGGCATGGAGGCCACTGGGAGCTCAAGCACCCGGTCGCGTTCCAGCAACTCGGCCAGGAGGCCCGCCTCGAAACGCCGTGAGGCCAGGGCGTCGTCGCGGGCGGTCAGGACCAGCAGCACCGGGATGGGGTGGAGCTCCTGCCGCTCGAGCAGGAACTTCACGAAGCCCAGAGAGTCGATGCCCCATTGCACGTCGTCGAGCCAGACGATCGCGGGTCTCCGGCGGCAGATGCGCTCGAGAACCCTGTGAATCAGCACATAGCGTTCCCGGGGCGACGAGAACCGCACCACGCGCTCTCCAGTCCCGGTTCCGGAGCCTGTAGAGACCGCCATCATCTCCGCCAGGCCCGTCCATTCGTAGTCGTCGGCGACGCTGTCGCGACGCAGAAGCTCCCGGAGGCGAGCTGCCGCCGCGTCTGTATCCAGGCCGACGCAGCGGTAGTGTTCAGACAACAGGCGCGGGAGGCCGTGATTGGGTCCCCCTCCGGGCTGGTGTGTCGCGGTCAGGATCTCCGCGGCGCCGGCCTCATCGGCGCGCTCGCACAGCCACCGTGCCAACCGCCCCTTGCCGGTCCCGGTCGCGCCGCGCAGGACCACAGCGCGCGCGCGTCCCTCTTCGCGCGCTCGTCCAAGTTCGCGCCACAAGAGGTCCCGCTCCTGGTCGCGGCCCACGAGTGGAACCTCACGGAGGCCGTAGAGCCCCAGCCCCGCGCCGAGAAGAGGCAGCGGCAACACCTCCCGCTCGGTCCTCCAGGTCGCCGGCAGCTCGGGAGCCTGCGCGACGCGAAACGGCACGAGCACCTCGTCGGTACGTGGGCGGTCCGGGACGGGCAGGGCTGGGTCCGAGACGGGCGTGCCGTCGTATCGGACCGTTCGACCGTCGAGCCGCGTCGTGTTCTCGGGAGCGGGTTCACGCACGTCGGCCAGCGTGTGCGCCGGGTCGGAGGAGAGTCCGTCGACGAGCGCCGACGAATCATCCGTCCAGCCAATGTCCAGGTTCCGAAGGGACGTCGCCGCGTCGGCGGCCCGCATGAAACGACGTCCAATGTCTTTGGCGACGAGTTTGCCGATCCACGCCTCAACTCCGGGCGGCGTTGCGATCTCAGGCTCCAGCGGAGGAAACGCGTGCCCAAGGTGCAGGGCAGCCAGGTCCCAGAACTCCCCAGACGGGTAGGGTTTGTGACCGCAGACCAGCTCGTACGCCAGGACCCCGAGCGCGTAGAGATCCGTCCAGGGGCCATAGTCGCGCCAACGGCCGCGGAACTGTTCCGGCGCCATATAGGCCGGTGTTCCGGACGGGGCCTCGAGCAGATCGGCCGACGGCGACACGCGCAGCGAGGGCGCCTGAAGCCGGGCGGCGTGGGCGATGCCAAAATCGGTAAGTTTCATGCCCGGACGCGGGTCGCTCTGCGTGGACAGAAGCACGTTCTCGGGCTTCAGATCCCGGTGCACGACGCCACGGGCGTGCGCGTGACCGAGGGCGTCCAACAGGTCGATGAGCAGCCCGCGGACCTCCGACCATCCCCAGGTGCCCCTGCGCTGTCGCAGGTTGCCGCCGCTGGCCCACTCCATAACCAGGTAGGGGCTGCCGGGCACGAGATGGCCGTTGGACAGCTCCTCCACGTCGTCCGGCAGGGTGCCGTAGTCGAAGACCAGTGCCACCCCACGGTGACCGAGTCGCGCCTGGTTCTGAACCTCGTGCCAGAAGGCCGCGTAATGAGACTCGTTCCGGGCCCGCTCGCCGGTGAGGACCTTCAGCGCGACGTCGACGCCCTGCCGATCGTGCCGACCCTGCCAGATTTCGCCCATTCCGCCGGCCGCGACGCGCTCTTGGATCTGGAATGGGCCGAGGGTGATGGACATAATGGGCGCGCGCGACTATCCTTTTGCGCCCTGATCAACCCCCCGGGGTGGGAGTTACCAATGGCGATGTTCGACGTTGTCGCGAAGGGGTTTCGCGACGTCAAGAATCGGTTTCAAGGCAAGCGCGAGATCTCGGAAGAGAACATCTCCGA
>CALBXO010000113.1 GCA_937890335.1 uncultured Pseudomonadota bacterium
GGAAGATGCCAAACGAACCACCCCCGCCCTGGCCGGCGCCACCGCCGGTTCCGAGACAGCCCCCGGAGCCGCCACCACCGCCACTGCCGCCCACCGTGTCGCGGCAGGACTGTGAATCTCCAGAGGCGCCCGGTGTCACGTCGTAACCGCTGCCGGCCGAGCCGCCACCACCGCCGCTTCCGTTCCCGCCCGCGCTGCCGTCGGTGCCGGGTGCCGCTCGCCAGATGCCGTCGCGGCCCACGAGACCGGTGTTCTCGTCACAGCCTTGCCCCGCGCTGCCGAGTGCACCCGCCGCGCCGTCGGTCCCCGGGTTTCCTCGGTGATCGAGGGCAGGGTAGAGACCGCAGAGGCCGCAGACGCCGCCGTCCGTCCATCGATCGTAGGTTGGGGCCCCCGCGGCGCCGCCCTGAGGACCGGAGCCGGTGAGCCCCACTCCCTGCGGGGGGGGCCTGGGGGAGCACGGGGGCTGTTCGCAGCTGTTGCGGCAGTCCCCGACCGTGTGCGTGCACGGGGTCTGGCCGTTGAGCCGCTGCGTCAGGGGGCAGTGCACGGTGCCGCCGTTGCCGCCGCGCACGTCCACTCCGTCGCAGCTGCGTCGGCCGCCGCTGCCGCCGCTGCGCGCCGGGAGATTGCAGGAGAGGTTACTCGCGGTGGTGCCGTCGATGCCGCCGGCGCCGTCATTGCCATTGCCGCCGTTGGTCCCAAAGCCTCCCTGGCCGCCCGCCACACCATTGCCGGCGAACACGGAGTTGTTGGACACGCGCAGCCCCGGGCCGCAGTCCTCCAGGTACACCGTGTAGCTGCTGGCGCCCGCCGCGTTCCCACTGACGCCATAGATGGCAAAGCCGTCAACGACGGTGTCGATGACGACGCCACGCGCGGTGATGGTGCCGCGCTCCTGCCCCTGGGCGCGGACGCCAAACAGGGTCGTCTGGTTGCCGTCGATGTCGCGCTCGCGGAAGTCCAGGCTGTAGCCGCCGTAGACGTTGACGCCATTTCGCAGCGTGACGTTCTCGCTGTAGACGCCAGTGGAGACGTACACGTCGCGCAGCTCCGGGTTGCCCGCGGCGATCCCCACGCCCTCTGCCACGGTGAGGACCGGGTCAGTGAGGGTGCCCGCGGCCCCCTCCCTGCCGATCTTGGACACAAAGACGGCGCGGCTCACGTCGCCGTCGACGGTGTCGCAGTTGCGGTCGGCGCCGTCGGGGACGTCCTCCCCAGACTGGACCTCGCACTCGCAGCCGTCGTCGCTGCCGTTGAAGAGATCCACAAAGCCGTCGTTGCAGACCATTTCGCAGCCAGGGGTCTGGAGGTCGGTGTTGCAGGCGCCGGTGGCGTTGGGAAAACGCAGATCGCCACAGTTGCGGTTGCAGCGACCACAATGGGCTGGGTTGAGGCTGTACCGGCCCGTGTTCGCATCGCGGAACGCCGTGTCGATGGTGCCGTCGCAGTCGTTGTCGAGCCCGTCGCAGACGTCGGCCGCGAGCTCGCACTCGCCAAACCGGTCGCCGTCGCACCCGCGCGTGCCGGTGCAGACCACGTTCTCGTCGTTGGGCGCCGTCACGCGACACGGCACGGCGAAGTCGTCGTCGTTGTCCTGACAGAAGCAGGTGTTTCCGCCCGGGATGCACTGCTCCACGTCCCCCTGGCGGAAGGCGGCGCAGGTGAAACCGTCGTCGCACGCCTGGCCGTAGAGTGAGTCTGGGGAGCAGTCGCGGCCGCAGACATTGGCCAGCGTCTCGGGGGCCTCGGGGTCACCGAGCGTGATGCAGGCGGACCCGGGTGAGATGGCCAGGCAGTCGTCGTCGGTCGCGCAGGGCAGGCAGGTGACGTCCTGGAGCGGCACGCAGACAGTGTCCCCAACGAGCTGGTACCCCTCGATGCATTGGGTCACGATGCAGCGCGGCTCCTCGCCCTCGGCGTCGCACGCGATCGCAGAGGCGAAGCTGAAGCGGTCCTCACACGTAATGTTGCAGCCGCCGCAGTGTGCGAGCAGTCCGTAGTTGCCGTTGGCATCCTTGAAGTCCTCGTCCACGCCGCCGTCACAGTCGTTGTCGAGGCCGTCGCACACATCTTGCGCCGGCGCAGGACCCACACAGCGAGTTCCTTCGCCGGATTGGCAGACCAGAACGCCCTCGCAGGACCCGAACTCGTTCTCCACGGCACACTCCTGCGTGGCGATGGAGTCGTCCGCGATGCCATTGCAGTTCTCGTCCTCGCCGTTGCAGATCTCCGCGGTTGCCTCCGCCGCGTCACACCCGAGCCAGCCCACTTCCGGGTCGCAGCGCTCTTCGCCCCGACAGGTTCCGAACTCGTTTTCGCGCTCGCACACGCGCGTCGCGTCAGCTGTAGCGGGAATGCACTCGCAGGAGCCTGAGATGGGCGCGCAGGACTGGATGGTGCCGCCGGCTTCGAGCGCCACGTCGCTGCAACTGAACCCTTCGTCGCAGTCGCTGTCGCCCTCGCAGAGTTTGCCACAGCGACCGCCATCCACGGTGTCGATGCAGGCAGCGCCGTCGCATTGACTGTCCCCGCTGCACGGCCTGCACTGGAGATTCTGGGTGGGGTAGCACACGAAGGCGATGTCGCCCTCGCGCTGGGGGTCGCTGCGGCAGAAGGCGGGCCTGTCGGGGTAGAAACGGTCGCAGTCCTCAAGACAGAACGCGCTACAGATGCCGGTGTCGCCGTCGGGTACGCAGATGAGGCTGTTGCAGTCGTCGTCGGACTCGCACGCCGCGCCGTACTCCCCGGCACCCGGCGGGCCCACGTCCCGCGGTGGGATGTCGGGCTGCACATCGGGTTCACCCTGCACGTCGAGCTCTGGCACGTCGGTTGTGTCGGCTTCGGGGGCGACGTCCTCGGACGGCCCACTGGCTTCAGGCGGGGGGGCGTCCGCGCACGCTCCGGCGAGGAGCAGAAGCATTGAAAGGGCCAAAATCCGGCTCATTGGGCCACCTCCAGGTAACGGCCGCTGGCCCCGTCCTCGCCGGAGATTCCAATGGATACGCCCCCGCGACCGGCCGAGCCACCGCCGCCGGTCGCCGGGTAGGTGTTCTGGTTGCTGTACCCCGTTGTATCGAGTCCGCGGTGCCCGGCGACAAACACGCCGGAGCTCAGCCCGCCGCAGCCACCGCCGCCGCCACCTCCGGCGCCGCCGGGGCCGCCATCGCCCCCACGCCCACCCGGGTCCGAGCACACGAGCAGGCCTGTTTGTTGGTCCTCGCTCAGCGCGGCGCCCGGCCTCCCGACAGCCCCATTGCCACCCTCGGCCCCGTCGCCCCCATCGCCCCCCGCGCCGCCGAAGCCGCGCTCGATGACGTTGTCCCGCACCGTCGGCAGGCTCGCGGGCTGGGACTGGAATGTGACGAACACGCCGAACGACCCGCCGCCGGGCGTGCCGCCCGACCCTGCGGTCCCGCCGCAGCCGCCGGCACCACCGCCGCCCCCGCCGCCCCCGATCACCTCGGAGAACGGGCACGACACGGGGTAGCTGAACTGCCGTTGCACTCCGCTTCCGGCGCCCCCGCCGCCGCCGCCGCCGCCAGGGCTGCCCTTGAATCCACCGCCACCGGCGCCGTTGTGGGGCGTCCCGATGCCGTTGTTGCCCCGTGCCGGGCCGGCAATCCACTGGCCATTGACGACGCGGCCCACGCCGGCGTCGCAGCCCTGTCCGGCGGGGCCACCGGCGCCCGTGGCGCCGTCGGTCCCTGGGACGCCGACCTCGGTGCTACCGGGCACGTCCGGAATCAGACAGAAGGCGCACTGGCCGAATTGATTGGTGATGAGCAGCTGGTTGTAGCCGCCGTTGCCGCCGTCTCCGGCGCCGGGCTGAACCTGGCCTCCGGCTCCGGAGGGTTCGGCGTTGTTGTAAACGGGGCAGTCAGCGGTGCCCCCATTGCCGCCGTTGGCGCTGATCTGTGTGCCAAGCTGGTCCGTGCAGGTGTTGGTCCCACCCGCACCGCCAGCGCTGCGGTTGGCGGGGCTTTGGAAACAGACGGTGCTGGTCGCGGATCGCTGAACCTGGCCGGTATTCGCGTTGTTCGGCGCGTTCGTCCCGGACACGCCGGAGGTGCCGCGCTCCCCGTTTCCGCCGCTGCCCGCGCGGATTACGTTGTTTCGGACCACGAGCTGCCGGTCGCAGTCGGAGAGGTGGACCGCGTAGCTGCTGCTCGCCGCCTCGAAGTTGTCGAACCCGACGACGGTGAAGCCGCTGAAGATGGACTCCGCGCCACGGATGTCTGCCGCGTTGACCGCGCCCGGAAGTCCGGGGGCGGGAGCCTGTCCGAAGATGGCCGTCTCATTGCCGCGGAGATCGCGGCGCGAGTAGTCCGTGCTGTACCCGCCGTAGACGGAGACGCCGGCGCGCAGGGCGATGGACTCCCGGTAGACACCCGAGGCCACGTAGACGTGATTTCGGTCGCCACCGGCGCGGGCCACAGCGGCGGTGATGGTCCGCAGCGGGGCCTGACGGGTCCCGGGGCCGGCGTCGTTGCCAGTGCCGGACACAAACCATCCTCGCTGTACTTCGCCGTCGATTCCGTCGCAGTTCTCGTCGATGCCCTCCGGGTCGGGCGGGTCCGCGTCCGGGCTGGTGCGACGACACTCACAGCCGTCCGCCGTCACCCCATTTACGTCGACATAGCCAGAGTTGCAGGACAGGACGCACTCCGCCGGCTCACCGCGCTGGATGGCGTCCAGATCACGGCAGAGTCCCTCGGCATGAAGCATGGGATTGGCAAAGAGCGAGGGGCAGTCATTGTAGCAGCGACCGCAGTGCGCGTCGGTGAAATAGGCTCCGCTGTCGGGGTCCACGAGGCCGGTGTCGATGGTCCCGTCGCAGTCGTCGTCCAAGCCGTTGCACTCGTCCTCCGGCGGCACGCACGCACCCAGGTCCCCGCTGTCGCAGGTCTGCGTGCCGACGCAGCGGTTGTTGTCGTCGTTGGGGTCCGGAATCGTACAGGGTCGCACGAACGCGTCGTCGGGCCCACACAGGCACGTGCCGGATTCAAGCCTGCACTGCTCGGCCTCGGGGTCGCACGCATAGCCCGGCGGGCATTGGGTCCCAAAGGGCGACTCAGCGCTGCAATCCCGGCCACAGAACCCCGCCTCACCATAGGGCAGGCAGCGATCGCCAACGTCGGTATTGCACTCGGTGTCCACGGTGCAGGCATTGCAGAGATCGCTGGCCAGCGGCAGGCAGGCAGTGGGACCTACCAAGGCGTAGCCGCGGCGGCATTCTGTGATGACGCAGCGCGGTTGTCCGTCCACCACCTCGCACGCGGTGGCCTCGGCGAGGTCGAACCGGTCGCGACAGTCGTTGCCGCAGACGCCGCAGTTGGCGATGTCCACATACAGGCCGTCCTCGTCTCGGAACGTCTCGTCGATCTCGCCATTGCAGTCGTTGTCCTGCAGGTCGCACCGCTCCGCTTCGGGCGGTGTGGCGGCGCAGATCCAGCCCTCGTCGCCGCCGCAGACGGCAAGGCCCGTGCAGACGCCCAGATCATTGGCGCGCTCGCACGACTCCGTGCCGGGAAGACCATCGTCCTCGACCCCGTTGCAGTCGTTGTCGATGCCGTCGCAGAGTTCAGGGGCCGGCAGGCGCGCGTCGCACCCGACCCAGCCCACGCGCGGGTCGCAGGTCTCGGTGCCAAAACAGCGCGCGCCGGGCAGCTCGTCGTCGCTCCGGACGCACGGCCGCTCATCGCCAGCGTTTTCGAAGGTGCA
>CALBXO010000114.1 GCA_937890335.1 uncultured Pseudomonadota bacterium
CCCACTCGTCGCCGCAGTCGCCGTAGAAGCCAACGGCGCTGGCCTGCAGCCACACGGGCGGCGGTGTCTCACAGGCGCGCCACGCGTGGGCCAGCGCGCTGCCAGCGTCGAGCCGGCTGCGCAGCACCTCCGCAACATGTTCCGGTCCCAAGCGCCCATCGTCCACGGACGAACCGGCCAGGTTGATGATCGCGTCAGCACCGTCCACGGCGGCCCGGAGATCCTCGACGGCCTTGGTTTGGCCCGCCGCGGCGCCCGCGGGGTCCCAACGCGCAAACCCGGGCCGAACGCTGCGCGACAGCCCGAGCACCTCGTGCCCCTGCGCCTGCGCCAATGAGGTCAGGTGGGTGCCAACAAGTCCGCTGGCCCCCGATACCACAAGCTTCAATGCCAAAACCCGACCCCCACGCCCCAGTTCACGTAATCATCCGCGACATCGAGGACGAAATTGCCCTTCCACTGCCAGAGGAGGTCAAGCAGGAACAAATCAAACCCCGCCGTGGCGTGCACGCGCCCACTGGTCGCTTCAAACCGACTGGGTTCGTAGTAGCTGCCGGTTCTCACGACCAGCACGTCTTTCCAGATCTCCGCCTCTGCCCCGACCCGAGGAGAGAACGACGCCTGCTTGCCGCTCTGTTGTACTTCGTTCTGGAGCCAGGCCTGGACACCGATGCTGTCCTTGGATGGCCCGGTGAGAACGATGTCCGCTGAGAGCAGCAGGTACTTTCGTTCCCGCAATCGGTCTGGGCGTTCCAATCCGAGGTAGGTCCACTCGCCGAACGACGGCAGGGGGTTGTAGTCCCGAGGGCCGAACATCCAGCTGAACCCTGCGGAGAGCTCCCAGGGGATGACGACTCCGTTGGGAACCCGGAGGGCCCCGAGAGTGCCGGCGTCATCGACGAATCCGGTCTGGTCCTCGTTGCTGCCGGTGGTAATCCGCCCGATGGCCTCGCCCCGGAAGGCGCCGCCAAACCTGTACTGCTTGCCGTGCGGCGCGAACACTGCGCCGACGACGATGTCGGACTCCTCCAGCGTCACAGTGCCCGTGTCGGGATCCGTGACCTGCGAGCGGACCACGGGGGCAAAGACGCCGGCGGTGAGGTCTCCGTCGAGGAACGCGTAGCCCACGCCCAATCCGAACACCGTCTGCGCATAGCGGTAGGTCTTGGTCCGATCCACAAACTCTGCGTCCAGCTCGTACGTCTGGCCCTGCGCGTGCACACCGATGCCCAGCCGCCCCAGCTTGATGTTGACCCCAAGCTGAAAGAGCAGCGACCGGTCGTATCCCCCAGCCCGACCGGACCGGTCCAGATCGATGGAGCCCTCTTTGAATGAGTCGGACCGGAAGCTTATTGCGTAGTCCCAGTCGAACCACTCGTCGGCGGCGTAGGGATAGCGAATCGCCAGGGATGCGGGGTTGACCAGGTGGGCGTCGGCGCCCTCTGCAACGGATACAAACGCCCCACCCATCCCCACGACCCGGCCGCTGGAGACCAGGGGTCCCTGGAAGAAGTCGATGTTGAGTTGGTCCTGCGCGCGGGCTGTGGCCGAGGTCGTGACGAGCGTCGCAGCCAGGAGTATCGCCAGCGCAGTGCGTGCCCGCCGATCGGTTCCAGACATCATGTCGGCCAACCCACGGTTCGAATGCGCCAGACGAGGAGCCCACCGGCGACCGCGGCGGCCACCCCATACGCCGCGGCCTGTCCGAAGAAGACCATGGTTGGGGAGAGGATGAGCACCGCCGCCGCGAGCCGCACGAGCCCGTGCGCGGCGCCGGCAGCGGCGATGGCGCTGACGCGACGAACGCCGCGCGCAACCAGATACATGGCCACGCCGGTCAGGGCCGCTTCCATGGCGATCAGCGCGCCACACCGCACCAGCAACCAGAGGTGTTTTTGTTCGATGGCCCCGCCGCCCAACAGGGCGAAGAGAGCGACGGCCCCGGCGAGCCAGATGGCTTGGAGCAGCCCCGAGCCGGCGCCAGCCGCGACACCGTAGAGGACCCAGTCCCCTCGGGTGAGCCGGGTTTGAAACAGCCGGACGCCCTCGACCTTGCAACCCTCCAGCAACAGGCCGAGCAACACGTGCGCGATGAGCAGAAAGTCCAGCCGCGTGACGTCCTCCAGGGAGGGCTCTGCGATGGAGATCCAGGCAGTGAGGGCCCCGAGCTGGACTCCGTAGGCCACGACGGCAGCGGCGATTCCCACGACGACCAGACCGTACCAGGCGGTCTCAAGGTCGTTCTTGGCGCGCGCGGAGACGAGCATCGACCACGGCAGCGCGATGAGGGTCACAAGTCCAATGAGGAACACGACGGTCACCGGCACACTCTACCACCACTTGGCCAGCGCGGGGCGCTCTGCGCTACATTGCGGCGCCAACAAAACGGTGAGGCCTGTCATGAGCTTTGAAGACCACCTCGCGCGGGTGCGCGCCCGTGTTCCCGAACTGACCGTGGAGCAGGTCCGGGCTGAACTGGAGAGCGGACAGGTCGTCGTGGTCGACGTCCGGCAGGCGGATGAGATCGCGCAGGGGCGGCTGGAGGCAGCCCACGCCGTGCCTCGCGGCCTCCTGGAGATGCTCCTCGCCGACGTCGCGGCGCCGGATCAGAGGGTCATCTTCTATTGTGCAGGTGGGACCCGCTCGCTGCTGGCCGCGGACGCGGCGGCGCGGCTCGGCTACGCGGATGTGGCGTCGATGTCGGGTGGGTTTGCGCGCTGGAAGACCCAAGGCGCGCCCTTCGCGGTCCTTCCCGTTGGCGGATCGGCCGACGTGGAGGCGGGCAGGTCCGGCCCCGACGTGCGGCAGGTGTCGCCAGCGTCCGTGACCGGGGATGTGGTCGTAGTCGACGTGCGCGAGGAAGCAGAGACGCAGGCGGGGTACATCGCCGGCGCCCACCTGGTACCGCGGGGGTTCCTGGAACTTCGGATTGGGGCGCTCGCCGCGGACCTCGCGACGCCGCTGCGGCTGGTATCGAGCGGTGGTGTGCGCGCCGCGTGGGCCGCGGTGGATCTGGAACGGCTTGGCTACCTCGACGTCGCGGTCGTCGACGGCGGGATGCAGGCCTGGATCGCGGCTGGGAGGCCTCTGGAGACGCCGCGGCGCCTGAACCTCGCCGACCGTCTGCGCTACAGCCGCCACCTGTCCATCGAGGAAGTGGGCGAGTCGGGGCAGCTGCGGCTGCTGGACAGCAAGGTGCTTCTCATGGGGGCGGGCGGCCTGGGCTCGCCGGCCGCGTACTACCTCGCGGCCGCCGGCGTAGGGACACTTGGGATCATCGACAGTGACGTGGTCGACCGCTCAAATCTGCAGCGCCAGATTCTTCACGCGGACGACCGTGTGGGCACCCCGAAAGTGGCGTCCGCCCGCCAGACCCTCCTTGGCCTGAACCCGGACATCGAGGTCATCCCGTTCCACGAGCGCCTGACCTCGGCGAATGTGGAGCGGATCTTCGCCGGCTATGATCTGGTCATCGACGGCGGCGACAACTTCCCTACACGCTACCTGGTCAACGACGCCTGTGTGCATCTGGGCCTGCCGTGCGTGCATGGCTCCGTGTATCGGTTTGAGGGGCAGGTCACCGTGTTCTCGCCTCGGACAGGTGGGCCCTGCTACCGATGTTTGTACCCGGAACCGCCCCCGCCGGAGCTGGCCCCGAGCTGTGCCGAGGCTGGTGTGCTTGGGGTGCTGCCCGGAATCATCGGGCTCCTGCAGGCCAACGAGGCCATCAAGGTGCTGCTCGGCATTGGCGATCCCCTCGTGGGACGCCTGCTGCACTTTGACGGTCTGCGAATGAAGTTCCGGGAGCTCAAGCTCCGGCCGGACCCGGAGTGCCCACTGTGCTCGCCGGGCGCGACATGGGGCGGCTATGTGGACTACGAGCAGTTCTGCGCGGTGAGCCTCTGACCGTGCGGGGCGCGTAGGTCCTGGGCGAAGAGGCGCGGCACGTGATTGCGGACCTGGACTACGCGGTCGAGATGTCAGCGCTGGTCGCGAACTCCCGGAGAATCGCGGCCTGCTCGTCGGACAGCTCCGTAGGAATGGTCACCTTGAAATGCACGATGAGGTCGCCGCGACCGCTGCGTTGCAGCCTTGGCACTCCCTTTCGTCCGAGGACGACCCTGTCCCCGTGTTGGGTGCCTGAGGCGACGTCGATGGATTCGCTGCCTTCGAGCGTGGGGATCTCGATGCTCGCCCCGAGCGCGGCCTGCACGAACGAGATCTCAACGGGGACATGAATGTCGCTGCCGTCGCGCACGAACTGCTTGTGCTCCCGGACGCTGACAAAGACGTAGAGGTCCCCCGGCTGGCTGGTGCCCTGGGCGAGCTCTCCCTCATTCTTGAGCCGTAGCCTGGTACCGGAGTCCACACCGGCGGGGATCTTCACCGTGACGTCGCGGACGACGCGCTTGCGCCCCGCGCCGCGGCACGTCGTGCACGGCGAATCGATGATCTCGCCGCCGCCTCGACACTGCGGACAGGTGGTGCTCAGGGTGAAGAAGCCCTGCTGGTGGAACACCTGCCCCCGGCCGCCGCAGCCGCCGCAGGGCTTGGCCTTGGTTCCGGGTTTCATCCCGTTGCCGTTGCAGGTCTCGCACGCGGCATGTCGCGGCACTTCGATGCTCTTTTTCGTCCCAAAGACCGCTTCTTCGAAATCGATCTCGAGATCGTAGCGCAGGTCTGGCCCGCGGGCTGGTCGCCTTCTACCGCCGCCGCGACCGCCAAAGCCAAACAGGTCACCGAGCACATCTCCGAAGTTGGAGAAGATGTCGTCCATGCCCGAGGGCCGGAAGCCCTGGCCGGATAAGCCCGCGTGGCCGTACGTGTCGTAGATCTTGCGCTTCTCCGCGTCGCGCAGGACCTCGTACGCCTCAGAGCAGGTCTTGAACTGCTCCTCCGCCTGCTTGTCGTCGGGGTTGCGGTCCGGGTGGTACTTGAGGGCCAGTTTGCGGTACGCCTTCTTGATCGTACCGTCGTCCGCGTTGCGGTCGACCCCAAGAACCTCGTAATAGTCGGGCTTGCTCATCCAGGCGTCTCCCTGCCGACCGCGGATGTTAGGCACCCTGACGGTTTCGTCAAGACCCGCGTCGTGTGCTATACAGCTCTCATGACGGAGAAACCGCGTCCCAAGCGCCTCAGTACGGGTTCCGACAGCAACGGAACCTCAAGCGGCACGCGGCTGGCAAAAGCCAGCAAGCAGCAGGTCTCGCGCGAGCAGCGTGCGCTGGTGGTGGACCCCATCAAGCGCTACCTGTCGGAGATCCGCCGCTACCCAATCCTGACCAAAGAGCAGGAGCGAGAGCTGGCGCTGGAGTTCGTCGAGACGGGGTCGGAGGACTGCGCACTTCGGCTGGTGACGAGCAATCTTCGCCTCGTTGTGAAGATCTCGCTCGAGTACCAATCCACCTGGACCAGCCTGCTGGATCTGATCCAGGAGGGAAATGTCGGCCTCATGCAGGCGGTCAAGAAGTTCGACCCGGAGAAGCAGATCAGGCTGAGTTCGTACGCCCAGTGGTGGATTCGCGCGTACATTCTCAAGTACCTGATGGACAATTATAAGCTGGTGAAGATTGGGACCACCCAGGCGCAGCGAAAGCTGTTCTACAACCTGAAGAAGGAGAAGGACCGGCTCGAGCGCCAGGGGTTCCGACCGACGCCCAAGTTGCTGGCCCAGCGCCTCAACGTGCGCGAGCGGGATGTCACCGAGATGGAGGCCCGCCTGGCGG
>CALBXO010000115.1 GCA_937890335.1 uncultured Pseudomonadota bacterium
TTGCCGCCGTTGTTGCCGCCGTTGTTGGCCCCGTTGTTGGCTCCGTTGTTGCCACCGTTGTTCCCGCCGTCGTCAGCAGGGAAACAGATGTTGTCCCCGCCATTGGACTGGGCGCAATTCCACATTCCGTCGTCGGGGCAGGCCTCGTCGTTGCAGTACCGGGTGCAGATGCCGGCGTCCCCATTGGCCACGCAGATGAACGAGGCGCAGTCGAATCCGGACTCGCACACGGCGCCAAACTCGGCGTCGCCCAGCGAACAGATCCCCAGGTTGCCTTCGGCGGCGTCGATGTCAAAGCACCCACGTCCCCCGCCACAACCGTCCGCGTCACGGTCGTCGCAGACGGCGAAGCACAGCCCGTTGTCGTCGTCGTCCACGGGGATGCACAGCAGGCCGCCGCTGCAGCCCGGGTCGCTCGGTGTGCAAGCGTCACCCTCGTCGGCGCCGTCCGTCGGCAGGCAGAACCAATTGTCGTTGCCAAAAGGCGTGCACCCCCGCCCGGCCGCGCAGTCGCCGAAGGCGTCGCAGCTGGCGCGACAGCTGCCGGCGTCTTCGTCCTCAAAGATGCACGTCAACCCCGCCTGGCACCGGGTCGCGGCACCGTCGCAGCGGCCGCCCTCCCGGACGTTGCCCGGCGGGATGCACAGGCCGTCAATCTCGGGGTCGTCGATCTCCACGCACGTGGCACCGCCGGGACAGTCCGGTCGCTGCGGGTCGCACTCCGCGGAGCAGGCGTTGACGTCGTCTGACAGGGGCACGCAGAGCAAGGACTGGCAGTCCAGGCTCGTCTCGCAGGCGTCGCCAAACGCCGCGTCGCCGCCGGGCAGGCAGAGCCCGCCGAGGCATTGGGCGCCATTTGAGCATTCGTTGTCCCGCTGGCACTCGCGCGTGCAGAGCGCCGGCCCACCGGGAAGAGGCACGCATTGGAGGTTGCCGGCGCACTGTCCGGCGCCCCAGCAATACTCGCCCTCCTCGATCGTATTGCCACCGTCGTCCGAGCAGAACTGCACGGTGGGCGCGCATTGGGTGTCGTCGCTGTCCCGCAGCGTGAAACACGTCGTGTTCTCGGGACAACCGTTGCCGCAGGGAATCCCGCAGAAGGCCGCTCCCTGCTCGAGTCCGAGGCAGATGCCGTCCGAGGCGCAATCTGCGTTGGTCTCACAGGTGTCGCACAGCAGACCTCGGCCCGCCCCGTTTCCGTAGAGGTAGACCGCGCCGCGCCGGTCGTCCGCATGCAGGGCGCGCAGGTCCACGCCCACGCCCGACCAATACATGACCGCGGCGCGCTCAAAGCTGTGGTCCAGGCCGATCGCGTGGCCAACTTCATGAACGGTAACCCCCTCCACGTCGGCCATCGAGCCGTCGCTGTCGTCGTCCGTGGTCCACTCAAAGTGCTGGTTGTTGAGGAGGATCTCGGCGCTGGAGATGATCCCGCGCGAGCGCCGCGTATAGGTCACGCCTGCCGCGCTTGAGCCTACGTCCCGGGGCCATTGTGTGGCGAAGCCAACGGTGATGTCCCCCCCCGATTGCACCTCGCGGAAGGTCAGCGAGGAGCCCTGCACGTCCTGCCAGCTCCGGAACGCCGCCCGGACCGCGCGGGCGTCGCTGCCGTCGTTGATGTCCGGCGAGCTGTTCTGGATCTCGTAGCTGGGGTTGCGCTGCCAGGCGGTGCCGTCGCGGTCCAGCGTGACGAACGCTGAAGCGGGTACGGTGTAGAAAACGGCGGCCAGGGCCGTCATGATGAGTAGGTGCCGCATATTGCTCCCAAATCCCCAGGTAGGAGGTACTCGTAGCACCCCATGTCCGTGAGTTCCAGTGCCGGCAAGTGGAGGCGGTGGCTGCCCTTGATGCCGTTGGTGGCGGTCGTGGCAGCCGCGGTGGGGTGGTGGGCCGTCGTTCATCTGGATCTGGGTCGCGGGAATCGGTACGACGCTGCCGCCGCCGCTCTGCGCGACACCCGCTATCCACGGGGTCCGATGGGCCCCGTCGAAGCCACCTCGGGCGTGGCCGCAGACCATTATGGCAAGGCCGACCCCCTGTGTCCGGCCAGCACGCTCCTGGCGCTGGCGAGTCCACTGTCCGAGGCCGAGCGGGCGCTGCTTCCAGTGCAGGCGGATGACGCCTCACCGCTGATCCCGCCAGGCACGCGCGAGATGCCCGCTTCCTGTCGGGAGCTCGGCGTGGCGGGCCGAACCGAAGATGTCGTGCTCGTGCAACTCGACGCGCAACTCT
>CALBXO010000116.1 GCA_937890335.1 uncultured Pseudomonadota bacterium
CTAGCAGCGGTTCAAGAAAACTGCCTCTCAAAGCAGAAGGCCGGCACGGCTGCGGGCGTCCACCGGGACGCGTTGCAGCATCTGCATTTTGGCACAGCGGTGCTCGACCCTCGGGGGAAGAGCGGGGTATGGTGCCGGAATGAGCAAGGGACATACGGGTGAATTTCGCCGGACGAGTGCGCGCGCGGCCAGCAGCCATTTCGTGCAGGTGAACGACGACGATGGGCGCCCTCTGTGGCGGCGCACAGCGGTTGTCGGACCGGGGTTCGCGGAGGCCTGTACACGGATTCGCCACGACGCGGAGATGATGGCGGGCCTCGACGGCGGCGGCCATTTGCCGTTCGTCCTGTTGCGGCAAGGCGACGGCGGTCCGGAACTGCTCCTCGAGGATCCCGGCGCCAGGCCGCTCGAGACCACACCCCGTGGGGATCTCGCGCGGGCACTGCAAGAGGCCATCATTGCGGCGCAGGCCCTCCAGCGGGTGCACGCCGAAGGGGTCACGCACGGCCATCCGCACCCCGGCTGCATCATGGTCGACGCCAGCAGCTCGCGAGCGTGGCTCGTGGGTTTTGACCGCGGTACCCGACTGCGGGAGACGAGAACAGAGACCCGCGCTCCCGACACCCTCGCGGGCAGGCTGCCCTGGCTCTCGCCCGAGCAGACGGGGCGGATGAACCGTCCCGTGAGCTACCGATCCGACTACTACGCGCTTGGCGTTACGCTGTTTGAGAGGCTGACAGGTGTGCTGCCGTACGAGGCGACCGACGCGCTGGGCTGGGTCCATGCGCACATCGCGGTCAGACCGCCGCTCGCGTCCACCATTGCGCCCTCCGTCCCAAGGGCAGTGGCGGCCATCGTAGATCGGATGCTGGAGAAGGACCCCGACGACCGCTACCAGTCCGCCCGCGGCCTTCTGGCCGATCTGCGGGAGGCGGCTGGCCAGCTCGAGCAGACCGGCACGGTGGTCGAGTTTGCGCTTGGCCGCGACGATCTGAGCGAGCGCTTTGCCCTGCACAACCGCCTGTATGGCCGGGAGGAAGAGGTCGAGTGGCTGCGCGCGCGAATCCACGACGGTGCGACAGGCCCGGCCAGCCTGACGCTGGTCTCCGGATACTCCGGGATCGGCAAGTCGGCGCTTGTCGGCGAGACGCTTCAGCCGGTCACGGAGCGGCTTGGGTACTTCGCGGCGGGAAAGGCGGAACAATACGCTCGGAACATCCCGTATCACGCGCTCTTCCAGGCTGCCGGTGACCTCCTTGGACAGATCCTGACCGAGCCGGAGTCGCGCACCTCGGCGTGGCGCGCCCATCTCGTCGAGAGTCTGGCCGGCAACGCGGGCGTCCTGTTCGACGTGCTGCCGTCGTTGGAGGTGCTCCTCGGCGAGCAGGCCAAGGTCGAGCGCATGGACCCCTTGGCGGAGCGCAACCGGTTCCTGCGTACGCTGGCCGTCTTCTTCCAGGCCGCGGCTCGGCGCGCCGGCCCGATGGTGCTGTTCCTCGACGACCTGCAATGGCTCGATTCGAACTCGCTGGAGCTGCTCACACACCTGGTGGGCGATCCGGCGACCGTGGGGCTCGTGGTCCTCGGCGCCTACCGCGACAACGAGGTCGGTCCGGATCACCCCCTGGTCGCAGCCCGCGCGACATGGGAATCCGTCGGAGTGCCAATCGGGGACATCAAGCTGGGGCCATTGCCCCGGCCGGCGCTGGAACAATGGATGGGCGAAGCGCTCGGGCGAGAGGGTGGCGACTTCTCAGCCCTTGTGGAGCTCGTCGAGCGCAAGACCGGCTCCAACCCGTTCTTTGTTCGCTCGTTTCTCACGGGCCTGTACGAGGACGGTCTGCTGCGTCGGGATGCGTCGGTCGCCGCCTGGGTTTGGGACGTGGACGCGATCGGAGGCCGCTCGGCCACGGACAACGTCGTGGACCATATGATTCAGCGTCTCAAACGTCTGCCCGAGGACACCCAACGGGCCTTGCGTGTGGGCGCAGCGAGGGGCATCCGGTTCACTGCCCGGACCGTAGCGCACTGCCTTGGCGTCGCACCAGACCAGGCCGCCCGGCAGCTCTGGGCCGCCGCGGAGCTGGGATTCCTGACGCCACTTGGCGGTGTCCGAGGGATTGAGGAGGCCATGTTGGCGGGCGGCTCCTCAGGTTTCCGGTTCGTGCACGACCGTGTCCAGGAGGCGTCGTACTCCCTGCTGGAACCCAGCGCGCGGCCGGCGCTGCACCTGACTTTGGCCCGCCAGCTCCGACAAGAGCTCGCGGGCTCGAGCTCGCCGGAGCTGCTCTTCGATGTGGTGGGCCACTTCGCCCGCGCTGGCGACGGCGCCATCGCCATGGATGAGTCAAAGGCCGTCGCGGCGCTTGAGGTTCGGGCGGCGCTCCAGGCGACAGACTCGGGTGCGCACGACACCGCACGGACGCTGCTGGAGCGGGCCCTGGCAAGGCACGCCGACGACGTGTGGGTTGCCGACTATGAGTTTGCCCTCTCGGCGCACCAGCTCCTCTGCCAGGTCTACGCGCTCACGGGCAACGCGGAGCGGTCGGCGGCGGTCGGTGCGGTCGTCCTGGAGCAGGCCCGAACGGTCCTCGACAAACTGCCCGTCCACGCCGTGCAGGTTATCGCCAAAACGGCGGCCATAGACCTGGTCAGCGCAGTGGACGAGGCTGTTGCGGCAGCTCGGCTGGCGCAAGTGGTGCTGGTGCCCATCACCGGTCCTCACGAGATTCCGGAGCGCATGACCACGCTGATCGGGCGGCTGGGCTCGCCGGTGCCACCCGGACTGGTCAACCCCACGCCCAATCACGATCCCACGCGCCGCGCTCTTCAGCGCGTCCTGAGCTCGGCCCTCCCGGCCGCTGCGATGTCCGAGTCGCCCTATTATCTGCCGCTGCTTTTCTGGCTTCTAGCCGACGTGGTGGAGAATGGGGCGACGGACATGGTCGCGAGCATCACCGCGCAGTACGGAGTGTTCCTGTCGCTGGCCGGAATGTCGGACCAGGGCTACTCGGTGGGCGGCCTCGCGGCGGTGTTTCGCGACCGCTTCGGCTCGTGTGGCGGCTACGTCGAGCACAACGTCTTCATTCGACATTGGGTCGACCCCCTGCGCGACTGCCTCGCTGAGCTGCGGGAGGGGGCTTCACGCTGCCTCGACGCCGGAGTCCTCGCCGATTGGGGCTATTGCGTAAACCAGGCGTACAAGGACGCCTACATGGCGGGCGAGAGCCTCGACGAACTCGACGCCCGCTACGAGCGGGATTGGATGGCGTTGACTCGGCACGAGCAGATGGCGGCGCGGGGCTCCCTGGAGATCTGGGGTCAGGCGGTCGCCTGTCTTCGCGGTGACGCGCCTGACCCAGCCGTGCTCCAAGGAGACCGGCTGGACATCGACGCCGTCCTGCCGATGTGGATCGCCGCGCGCATCGGGCCGCTTGTCCAGTACAGCCTCTTGCTCCAGATCCAGTTCGCGTACCTGTTCGGACAGGCAGAGCGTGCGCTCGCGCTGTACGACGGGCAATCGGAGCTGGCCGATGGGGGCATCCAGAGCCAGGCGTTCCCGCACCCGGTCAAGTACTGGTACATCGCTCTGGCCGCGCTCGATCTACATGGTTCCGACCTCGACAGCCGCCTGCCGGTGGCGCTGGAGCTGCGCGAGCAGCTGGCCGGCTGGGCGCAGCGGGCCCCCCTGAACCATGCCCACCGGGTCGCCCTGCTGGACGCGGAGATCGCCCGCGTACAGGGCCGTCCGCTCGACGCCATGGACGCCTACGAGCTGGCCATCCGCCTCGCCGACGACCACCCTTTCCCACAGGATGTGGCGCTGGCGAACGAACGCGCGGGCTTGTTTCACGACGCCGCTGGCCGCCGCGGCGTCGCACGGGCCTACCTACAACAGGCAGTCGAGGGCTACCGGCGCTGGGGCGCCGTCGCCAAGGTGTCACAGCTGGTCGGACGGTTCCCGACGCTGGCCACCGATGACGGGGCAGCCACGGACCTGGATCTGGACACGGTGCTCAAGGCAACCGCGGCCCTGAACTCCGAGATCCGTTTGGAGAGTCTCCTGGTCCGCATGCTCCAGATTGGCGTGGAGGGAGCCGGGGCGAGCCGCGGCGCGGTGGTGCTCCACGTCGAGTCCGGGCTTCAGGTCCGCGCCGTGCAATCGAGCGCCGACGATCGGCCAACGGTGCTCGCCGGCGTGAACCTCGACGACCACCTCGACATCCCCGCCGAGGCCATCCGGTACTGCGCCCGAACCCTGGAGCGCCTGCTGGTAGACGATGTACGTCGCGACAGCAGACTGTCGAGCTCGCAGTCGCTGCACCGTCGCAATGTGCGCTCGGTACTGTGCCTGCCGCTCCTGCGCCAGGGAGCGCTGGTTGGGGTCCTGTACCTGGAGAACAACCTGGTCACGCACGCGTTCGGGACAGAGCGCGTCCGCTTGCTCGAAGCCCTGTCCACGCAAACGGCAATCTCCATCGAGAACGCGCAGCTGGTTGCGAATCTGGAGGAGAAGGTTGCGGACCGGACCTCGGCGCTGGAGGACGCCAACGTCGAGCTGCGCTCCTCCCTCGAGAAGATCCAGGCGATGCAGCAGCAGATCATCCTTCTGGAGAAGCTGGCCTCGCTCGGCAACCTCACCGCCGGCGTCGCGCACGAACTGCAGAACCCGCTGAACTTCATCAACAACTTCTCCCAGGTCTGCGTCGAGCTCGTCGACGACGTGGTAGAAACCATGGGTGGTCCGGACGGACCAGACCACGAAGCACGGGAGCTGCTGGGGGATCTCAAGTCCACGACCACGAGGATCCAACAGCACGGCGAGCGGGCGGCGGGAATCATTCGGGGCATGCTCGCGCACGCTGGCCACTCGACCTCTTCCGAGCGGCGCGCAGCCGAGATCAACGACGTGGTAGAGGCGGGCGTCAGGGCCGCCGAACGCGCGGTGGCGCTCCGCGGACAGTCGGCCTCGATCGACATCGTTCGTCAGCTTGGCGACGTGGGCGCGGTCACCGTCTCCGAGGCGGACATCCAACGGGTTGTGGCCAGCCTTGTGGACAACGCGTGTTACGCCGCGCTCGAACGTTGGACGGACACTGGGACCGCGCAGGTCGTTGTGAGTACCGGGCGAGAAGACGGAGCCGCGGTGATTCGGATCCGGGACAACGGGGCGGGAATCCCTCCCAAGGTCGCCGAGCGGCTCTTCGAGCCGTTCTTCACCACCAAGCCAACCGGTGTTGGTACAGGTCTCGGGCTGTCCATCAGCCATGACATCGTCGTACAAGGCCACCAGGGCCAGCTGACCATGGCCACCGACCCCGGGGAGTTCACCGAGTTCGTCGTCGTTCTCCCGGACAATTGACGCCAAGGCTGCGCCTCCATCGGGCGGCTGAAACGACGCGCGCAACGACGAGAACGACATGCAGGTAAAGGTCCGGTTTCTGGACAATCTCAGGTTGGAAGCCACCTTTGATGACTTCACAGTCATCAGCGACCAGCCCATTCGATACAAGGGAGACGGGACCGCTCCGGGACCGTTTGACTATTTCCTGGCCTCGTCCGCGCTGTGCGCCGCCTATTTTGCCAAGGCATACTGCGCCGCCAGAGACATCCCCACCGATGACATCAGCATCGTTCAGGACAACATTGTTGACCCTGAAAACAGGTACCGGCAGACCTTCAAGATACGCGCCGAGATTCCGGCAGGAATCTCGGAGAAGGACCGGGAGGGAATCGTGCGTGCGATGGACCGCTGCTCCGTCAAGCGCGTGATCCAGAACGAGGTGGGGTTCAAGGTCGACTCCATCCCGGTTTTGGGAAAGGACGCGGGCCTTCTCTACGAGAGCGACACGCCGGTCGGCCAAACGACGATGATTCCCGGCAAGGACTGTTCGCTGGAGGAGACGATCGTCAACATGAGCGGCCACATCGAGTCGCTGGGGATCAAGATTGAGATTGCGGCGTGGAGGAACATCGTCCCCCACGTATGGTCTGTCCATATCCGCGATGCTGACTCGCCCATGTGTTACACGAACGGAAAAGGCGCGACCAAAGACGCGGCGTTGTGCTCGGCGCTCGGCGAGTATCTCGAGCGGATGAGCAATAACTACTTTTACAATGACCACTATCTGGGCGAGGACCGGGCAAACGCCGATTTTGTTCACTACCCCAACGAAAAGTGGTTCCCGCCGGGGCCCGATGATTCGCTACCGGAAGGTCTGATGGACCCCCATCTTCTGGAGACGTTTGATTGCGACCAGGAGCTCCGGGCCTCCCACCTTGTGGACACGAACTCTGGCGCGATCGACCGCGGAATCTGCGCGCTCCCATTCGTGCGGCAATCCGACCGGGAGACGGTGTACATCCCGGCCAACCTCATTGGGAACCTCTTCGTCAGCAACGGGATGAGCGCGGGCAACACGCGCTACGAAGCGCGGGTTCAATGCCTCTCCGAAATCTTTGAGCGCGCGGTGAAAAAGCAGATCATCGTCGAGGAGATCACGCTCCCGGATGTGCCCGACACCGTCCTCGAACGATTCCCAACGATTGTAGCCGGCATCCAAAAACTGGAAGCGCAGGGGTTCCCCGTCTTTGTGAAGGACGCGTCGTTGGGAGGGAAATTCCCTGTGATGTGTGTCGCGATCATGAACCCGAAAACGGGCGGGGCTTTCGCGTCATTTGGGGGGCACCCCAGATTTGAGGTGGCGTTGGAGAGGAGCCTGACCGAGCTCATGCAAGGCAGGAGCTTTGAGGGCTTGAACGACCTTCCGCCGCCCACCTTCAGCCAGTACGCCATCCGCGAGCCGGAGAACATGGTCGAGCACTTCATTGACTCCAGTGGAGTGGTCTCCTGGAAATTCTTCGCCCAGGACGCCGACTACGACTTCGCCGATTGGAACTTCGCGGGCTCTACCGAGCAGGAGTACGAGCACTTGATGGGCCTGCTCCGAGAGCTGGAAAGGGAGGTCTACATCGCTGACTACGACGAGCTCGGGGCGAACGCCTGCAGAATCCTCGTCCCTGGCTACTCGGAGATCTACCCCGTCGAGGATCTCGTGTGGAGCAATACGAACAAGGGGGTCCCGTTCAGGTCCGACATACTCAACATTCACTCGCTCGACGACCAGGACCTGCTGGGCCTGCTGGAAAGACTCGACGAGAGCGAACTCGACGACGCCACGTCCGTGGCCGATCTGATTGGGGTCGCGTTTGACGAAAACTCGCCGTGGGGAAAATGCACGGTCAGCGAGCTCAAAGGTCTCATCTGCCTGGCCCTCGGCATGCACGAAGAAGCCAAGGAATGCGTCGCCTCGTTCCTGCTCTACAACGACAACGTGCCGGCGCGCCGAAGATTCTACCAGGTCGTGGATGTCCTGCTCGACATCACACTTCGGGACGACCTCGACCTGCAGAACTACCTCCCGAGCCTGACCCGAATGTACGGCGACGAGGCGCTCGACAGCGCGATCTCAACTGTGTCGGGCGCCACTCGATTCCATGGGCTGACGCCGACGAATAGGAAGCTCGACGGCATCGACAAGCACCAGCGGCTCGTCGAGAGCTACGAGAAGCTGCAGGTCGCCAGGCGCCGACATCACGCGAGCCTTCAAGCCCCGTGAGAGGACCGCCTGGGCACCATGCCTGGCCTCGCTTGAGGTCGCCGCATTCGCGCGGGACTGGCGGCGCGGGCGATCCGCGGCTATCGTGCGGCGCACCCAACGCTCCGAGGGAACCTTAGCTCGCATGCAAGTACCGAAAGGGCTCGGCCCCCTGCTCGATGCGGGAATGATCACCGAAGTCATCCGACCACTGCTCAGTGGCAAGGAGGCACAGGTCTACCTTGTAGCCTCCGACGGCGAGCTCCGGGTGGCCAAGGTCTACAAGCACGCGACGCAGCGGACGTTCAAGCATCGCTCCGTCTACACAGAGGGGCGCAAGACCCGGAACTCGCGCGACCAACGGGCGATGTCCAAGCGCAGCCGTCATGGCCGGGAGCGCGACGAGGCGGCCTGGAGGTCGGCCGAAGTCGACATGATCTACCGCCTGCGCGACGCGGGCGTCCGGGTGCCAACGCCGTACGGATTTGTGGACGGCGTGCTCCTGATGGAGCTGGTTCAGGACGCCGACGGCGAGCCCGCTCCGCGCCTGTGCGAGGTCGATATGTCCGCCGAGGAGGCCGAAGTGGTCTTCGACTTTCTGATCCGCGAGGTCGTCAAGATGCTCTGCGCCGGTGTGGTCCACGGCGACCTGTCGGACTTCAACGTATTGATGGGCGCTGACGGACCCGTCGTCATCGACTTCCCGCAATCGATGGACGCCGCGGACAACCAGGCGGCCAAGAAGATCCTGGTTCGGGACGTGGCCAACCTCAACCGGTTCCTGCGCGACTTTGGCCCGACCAAACGCCCGCTCCACCACGCGGAAGAGATGTGGGCCCTCTTCGCCAGCGGCAAACTCCGACCCGATTCGCCGCTGACAGGCAAGTTCAAGGGCAGCAACCGTACGGTGGACATGAAGGCACTGCGGGACGAGCTTGAGGCTGCAAAGCAAGATGTGATGCAGCGGCGCGGCAAGACCGGCTGATCGGTCTCCGGTGGCGCGCACGCCGCCTCGTCACTGCCGACTGGCCCGGTATCCAAACTCACCGACGGCGGAGGCGACAGCGCCATCGTCGGCGGTCCCTTGCCACACTACATCCGCAGAACCGGCTTCGTACGAGACCGCCACGTCCACAACCCCGGGTATCGCGGCGATCGCCTCGCGCGCATGCGCCTCACATCCGAGGCACGTCATGCCCTCGAGCCTGTACACGCTGCGCTCCTGTGAGGCTGCCGCTGCGGCCTCCACGGTGCCACCGCCGCCGGTGATGGCCCCCACATACTCCGGGAACAGCGCAAACAGGGCCACCAGCGCGGTCGAGGTCCACAGCATCAGCCGATTCCAGCGTCTCATCCGCGGATTCGGCACGGCGCAGGCCTCCCCCGGCTCGCACCGGGACCTCTTGCGTTGGCGCCGCGCAACAGTCCTGCCCCGGTCTGTCTGCAGTCTCGTCCACGGAACGGTGTTCCTCTCGATCGTCCTCGGCGGACGCCCGACCGCGGACTACCTCACGCACGTTGCCAAGACAACATCGCCCGCGCGGGTTCTTGCGCTCGCAGTCGTCCAGGCCCCGCCGGCACGCGGCGCGGATCGACGCCTCAATCGCAGAGACGCCGTCGGCGTCAACGTCCTTCTCCACGGCCGCGACTGAGTGCTCAAAACAGAAACAAACCAGCCGGGCAGCCGATCCGCTCTTGCGGAATGGCGTCGCCCCGACTTCACCGAGTCCGATAGCCGCATCGCCCCGAAAGTAAACTGTGTCACAGCCCGAGCTGCGACACAGTCGCCAACCGTTGGAATCGCTCCCCTCTCCCAGGGCCTCGGGCCGGGCCTGCGCCTCAATGGTGACCGGGCCGACGGGTTGCCCCGCGTCGCCGCAGCGTGGACAACCGCTCACGGCATCTCCTCCAGGAGCGCGTCGAGAATCGGGCACTCGCTGGTGGACCCCTCCCCATCGCACCGCGTGACGAGCTCGCTCAGCGTCCGTCGCATCGCTTGGAGCTGAACCAAGCGCACCTCGATGTCCGCGATCTTCGCCTCCGCCTGTGCCTGGACATCCGCACAGCCAGCACCCGGCCGCGCTCGCAGCGCCAGCAGCTCGCCAATCTCCTGCAGCGTGAATCCCAGCGTCTTGGCGCGGACGATGAACCGCAGACGCCGCACCGTATCGGCCGGATACAATCTGTAGCCGCCCCCACTGCGCGGCGGAGCAGGAATGAGCCCGCGACGCTCGTAGTACCGGACCGTCTCCACACCCAGGCCGGCCGTCCTTGCGACCTGCCCGATCGTCAGATTGTCTGCGTCTGAGATGCCCATCCCTGACAAGGTAGGGCCTGGACCTAACTACAGGGTCAAGCGATTTCTTTCGGCGCGAAGGAGGACCACGTCAACTCCGCGGTCCCGCAGGCAGGTCCACCGTGGGCGTCGCACCCGGAGACCTCGCACCAAACGGGGCCCGGACCGCGCACAAGATCCCACCCGATGCCCTCCGACGACCAGCCGCGGCGGGCCACCGGGCTGAGGTAGAGTTTCAGTCTCCGGAACATCTTGCGGCTTCCGTCCTGCACCGGTTCCAACCACGCGATGTAGAGGAAACGATCACCGACGCGGCCGTGCACCAAGGGACCGCGAAAGTCCGGCTCGCCGTCCCGACCCTCTCGGACACCCACTTCCACGTCGAATTGTCGCCCGTTGGCCAGCACGACGCCTTCCAAGAGCCCGTCGCGGCCCGACTGCAGGCCCACGCTGAGTGCGGACAAGTCCGTGCACCACACCGTGGGCATGCCATTGAGGAGCACCCGAACCTGAAGTGTGTCGCCCACTGCCGTCACCTTGAACACGCCCAGCCGTTCATCCGGTGTAGACCTCGCGAGGCGCAAAGTCGACACGAGGCCACGCTGGCTGCTGCCGAACACGGCGGTCGCCGGGACGACTATGGCGACACGGCCAGCCGCTCGAGCTCCGCGACCATCTCGTCCGTGGACGCGCCCAGGCCAACGGTCTGGTGCACGACCGCGCCCTGCGCGTTGAGCAGGGTGAGCACGTTGCTGTGTTGGAACTCGCCGTCAGCGGTCGCTCGGTAGCGAATCCCGAGCACGGCAGCGAGCTCCCGGATGTCGCCGTCGGACCCGTGGAGGAACGTCCAGCGGTCCCCGACATCGTAGGAGCGCGCCAGCTCCGCCAGCGCCGCCGGCGTGTCGCGGGCGGGATCGATGGTGACCATCACAATCCGTGTTCGGGCGCGCGCGGAGGGGGACGCGGCAGACTCCACCTGCTTGGCAGAGGCGATCAAGACGGGGCACGCGTGCTTGCAGGTGCCGTAGAACAAGACCACTCCCAGACCAGGCCGTGGATGTCGTGCAGTCCCCACGCGTTGGCGGGCGCGCGCCCCACCGCTGCCAACGCCGCCGTGCGCGGACGCCCGTAGAAGGCGAGGATGGTCTGCAGGAACTGGGGATCGTCGCTGGCGTCGAGGGTCTCCGTGTCGGCGCGGGCGACGAACTCCCACTCGTCCTCCGTGGGCAGGCGCCCGCCGTTTGCGCGACAATACGCGCGCGCCGCAAACCAGGAGACGTGGACCACCGGTTGGTCCCCACCCGCACTGACGCCAAGGTCGTCCGGCCCGCTCCAATGCCGCAGGTACCCCGCGTCGGCAAACAGAGCCGGCGCCGCGCCCCTGCGCCACGTGGGATCCTCGCGCACAAACGCCAGAAACTGGGCGTTGGTGACGGGATGCACATCCATTTGGAAGGCTGCCACCTTCGTCTTGCGCTCTGGGACAGCCTCAGACGGGGCGCTCACCGCAGCAGGATAGAACGAGGTATACTCGCCGCCAGGAATCAGCACCGTCGGTGAGGGCGCCTGCGCCGCCGCGCCAAGCGGGAAGGCCATGGCGGCGAGGGCCAGAATCACAGGGGAAAACCGCATGGGTGTGTCCTATGGATGCCCCGACTCGTCTGGCTTCACGAGTCCGGCGCGCACTTTGGCTACCTCTGCGTCCTTCACAGCGTCCCCCTTGTTGCCAAAGCTGTTGCGGGCGTAGGTGAGCACGTCCGCAACCTCATGGTCGGTGAGGTTGGCCAGGGGGGGCATCACGCCGTTGTAGTCCTTGCCGTTGACCTTGATCGGCCCGGTGAGACCGGCGAGCACCAACCGAATCGATCGCTCCTGATCGGCCATCATATAGTCCGAGTTCTCCAGCGGCGGGAACACCCCCGCCAGGCCTTTGCCGTCCTTCTGATGACACGTGGAACAGATCCCCAGGTAGGTCGCCTGGCCGCGTTTCATCTGCGCTTCAAGACCGTCACCCTCCGCGTCCGGCGCCCTCTTCAGCGCGCTGCCCTCGTCGGATTGGTCGCCGAGGTACACCTCGTCGATCTCTTTGCCGGAGTAGACCACAACGTCCGGCGGGCCCTCGACCTTGAGCAGTCCCAGCGCCCCCTTGTTGAACGCGCGGAAGATGGAGTGATCCACCAGCACAAAGGTCCCCGGAACCTGCAGCTTGAACTCCACCATCGCGGCGCCTCCCGCCGGTATCAGCGTGGTCTGCACGTTCTCGTTGTAGTGGGACCCGCCCTCCGCGTAGACGCGGTCAAAGATCTCGCCAATCACGTGGAAGGAGCTGACCAGGTTGGGCCCACCGTTGCCCACGAACAGTCGGACCGTCTCCCCCGTTTTTGCCTGCAGGGCCCGCTCGCCGGTCAGCGCCCCGTCACGCCCGTTGAACACCACGTACGCGGCGTCTTCCTTGATGGCCCGGTCCATGGCGAAGGGCTGGAGGCCGGGCTCGCGGTAGTCACCCTGCGTGTAGAACTCGCTCTGCATGACGTAGAACTCGCGGTCGACCGGCGGGTAGCCTCCGTCGGGCTCCACGACGAAGACGCCGTACATGCCGTTGGCAATGTGCATGCCCACGGGGGCAGTGGCGCAGTGGTAGACGTAGACGCCCTCGTTGAGGACCCGGAACGAAAACTGGGTCTGGTGGCCCGGCGCGGTGAAGGAGCTTGTCGCGCCACCTCCAGGGCCCGTCACCGAGTGCAGGTCGATGTTGTGCGGCATCGT
Source organism: uncultured Pseudomonadota bacterium (assembly GCA_937890335.1). GTDB lineage: Bacteria > Myxococcota_A > Bradymonadia > Bradymonadales > CALBXO01. The sequence continues at coordinate 12,661 of CALBXO010000116.1, forward strand.
GTTGTCCGGGTGGTTCATCAGGTGGAACTCCACCAGGTCGCCACGGCGGACTCGGATCATCGGCCCCGGAACCGTCCCGCCAAAGGTCCAGAAGGTGTATTTGGCGCCGTCTGCGATCTCCATCTCCTTCTCAACCACCTCCAGCCGAACCACGACTTTGGCGGGTCCGTCTCGGGTCACAGCGGGCGCAGCGGCGGGCGGGACCCCGAGCACGGCGTCCACCGACGGCAGGTCCGCGACATTGAGGGCGCCCAACGGTGCCGGCGCCGTCCGGGGTTGCGGAGCCGCCACTGCCGCCGGGGCCGGCGTTGTTGTGGGACCGGCCTGAACGGCTGGCGGGGGATCTGAGCAGCCGGCCGCAGTCAGCGCAGCGGCGAGCACAAGCGCGTTCAAATAGCGATAATTCATGTAAATCTCCCGGCCTACGAGGCCAACGCTCGGGGGAAGAGAATGTTGTTTTCCAGGTGGATGTGGCGGCGAAGATCGCTGTTCAGCACCTCCAGACCGAGCCACAGGGCTCGCCACGTCGCGCACGCCCCGCGGGGCGGCTGGAAGCCGTCCGTCAGCTCGACGATTTCATCCAGCAGTTTTCCGGCGTCCTCGTGTTCGCGAATCATCACGGCGACCGGGGCTCCCGCCGCCGCGCCTCGCCCTGCCCGAATCCACGGGAAGAGGATCTCCTCCTCCTTGAGCATGTGGGCCTCGAGCTCCGCGCGCAGCAAAGCCACCGCGTCCGTCAGCGCAGACAGCTTCTGGGGGTCCTTGTCTCCGTGAACCCGGAACACCTTCTGGGCCCAGCCGTCGAGCTGCGGCAATTGCTCGTCCAGCGGGCGATGGTACCGGGTGAGGATGTGATCAATCAGCTCGTCGTTGGTCCTCTCGTCCCATCCCGTGGCGTCGTCCTCGACCCCCGAAGCCTCGGTGATGTCGCGCACGACCGCCTCGGATTCCACGCCGGCGAGCTCACATGCGTCCGCAAGCGTGCGCGCGCCAGCGCAACAGAAGTCGATTCCGTATCGATGGAAGACGCTGGCTGCGCCCGAGACCTGCGCGGCCAAGGCGCCGACCTTCTGATTTGGTGTAATTCCATGCATGAGCTGTTCTCCTCCTCGTTGGTTCGTGTGAACTGCCTGCAGACATTGCAGGCGGTGTGCCGACTCCACGAGAAGGAGAAACTTGTTTTCAGGCCGTGATGGACGGGATCAGAAGGATTCACGCGGACCGCTGGCGGGGTCATTATGACAACGCCGGGGTCCAAGGGACCACGTCAGGGCGTAGTCATTATGACCCAGCCGCGTGCGGTTGCTGTCGCCGGGCGTCAGCGCAGGTGCAGGCGCCGCGCGAGACGGTGGAGGTTGGAGCGATCGAGGCTCAACTCACGGGCGGCCTCGGCCCAGTTGCCATCGCTGCGGTCGAGCGCGTCGCGAATCAGGCGGGTCTTGTACGCGTCCACAGCAGCGACGAAGTCCACCGGTTCTGGGTGGGGTTCGCCCGCGGGTCGGGTCGGCGCGGGCGCCGCACTGGGGTTCAAGCTGAGCTGGTGTGTCTGGATGGTGATGACCGGCGCGTCGGAATCCGCCCGCGCGGCGCGGACGGCGGCCCGCGCGATGACGTGTTCGAGTTCGCGCACATTGCCCGGCCAATCGTAGCTCGCGAGCGATTCGCGGGCTTCCGCACCCAGGCGCAGCTTCTTGCCCATGCGCGCCCTGGCCTGGTCCAGGAAATGCCCGGTGAGCAGAGGAACGTCGCCGATGTGATCGCGCAGCGGCGGCACCTGTATCGGATACACACTGAGGCGGTGGTAAAGATCCGCGCGGAAGCCGTGCGCCTCCACTGCGGCTTCAAGATCGCGGTTCGTGGCTGCGATGACTCGGACATCGACGGTCAATTGCCGGTCACTCCCCACCCGCTGAATCTCCCCGAACTGCAGCGCGCGAAGCAATTTGGGCTGCACCGACAATGGCATCTCGCCAATCTCGTCCAGGAAGAGCGTGCCGCCGTCCGCGAGCTCGAACTTTCCCATGCGCTCGCGAACTGCCCCGGAGAAGGCCCCCTGGACGTGTCCAAAAAGCTCACTCTCGGCGATGGACTCCGGCAGCGCAGCGCAGTTGATGTAGATGAGCGGCTGCGACGAGCGGGCGGAGCGGGCGTGAATGGTCCGCGCGACCAGCTCCTTGCCGGTCCCCGTCTCACCCGTGACGAGCACGGTGAGTTCGGAGGCCGCGACAGTCAGGATGTCCTGCCGCAGCGCCTCCATGGCATCGCTCCGGCCGAGAATCTCGCCACCGCCGCGGCGCATGGACTCGGCCAGGAGATGGTGGGCCACACGTCCCTGGCGGTCCGCCGCTCGTCGGAGCGCGTTGATCATCTCGGCGGTCTGGACAGCGGCGGCGGCGAGCGCGACGAAGAGCTGGAGCACTTCGGGGTCGATGGCGTCCAGAGCGCCCGGCTCCAGCGCGTCCAGCGTGAGTATCCCCACGACCTCGCCCCCGACCCGCAGCGTGCAGCCCATGCAGGCGTGGACCGCTCCCAGCCCATGGTCTTCGCTCCCCTCTACGAGGCCGTCGTACGGGTCGGACATCGCCTCGTCGGCGGAGAAGAGAACCGGCGCCTCCGAGGCCAGAATTGCCGCCAGGCGGGGGTGCTCGGAGGGAAGAAAGACCTGGCCCATGGTCTCCGGAAGCAGCCCCGTGATGGCCGCAGGAACCAGAGTGTGGTCTCGCAACGTCAACACAGCGGCGGCGTCGCAGGGAAACACTGTTTTTACCGCGGTGACGAGTCGCTGGTAGCGGGCCTCGGCAGACAGATCTGCGGTCAGGTCCGCCGCGGCGGCGACGAGCGCCCGCAGGGCTTGTTCCCGAGTCAGGCCGGTCACGTGTTCCACGCAAGTACAGGGTTCAAAAGTGGACTCCAGGCGTCGGAAGGACGCCAATCGCCGCCTGCGCACTGAACGGGCGGACTTCCCATCCGGTCGCTGGAGGACCACCGTCCTCCGCCGATGCGGCAGTTGCAAGGCACCCCTCACCCCACGGTAGGGCGCGTGGCCAGCATCTGGCTTTGTGGCTGACATTGCCAACCCGCGCAACCCGATTAGGAGGATCGCCCCCAATCGACTATGTTGACGGATGACAAGCGGAAGCCCGGTCCTCGGGCGCTCCTTGTCGACATGGGTGGCGGACCGCTCGAGCGACCAACCGAGTTGCCGGCTGCAGCACACCACAGGAAGTTCATGTTACAACTCGGGGTCATTGGAACGTCGGCGAA
>CALBXO010000117.1 GCA_937890335.1 uncultured Pseudomonadota bacterium
CGTTTCGTATCCCTCGGAGCGACCGGCCATTGGGTGTCGGTGAGTTTCGGCACCCGGAACGAGGACGTCACCGTGCGCAACGGTGACGTCATCATTGTGTACGAGCTCGGCACGACGCTGTGCGGTATGTTTGACGACGAACCCTACCTCGTCTCCGTGAGCAGCGACCTCGACACCTGGATCGAGATGGGCGAGGGTGGCCGGGGAACGAACAACATCGTCGTCTCTGGCCTGTAGCCTGCGTTGCTGCCGGCCCGAAGTGCACGGCGGTCCCAATCACGCCGCGGGCGCATCGCGCGCGGAAGGGAAGTGTCATGAAGAATCGACTTCTGGTGGCCACGCTCGCGCTCGGCTTCCTGGCCGGATGCCCGCTGATGATGTTGGCCACGCAAGAGCCAACGTCCGTGCGGCACGCGGGGACCACGCCGGTCCGTGTCGTCAACCTCAGCCCCAAGGCGGTTTGCACAGCCTATTTTGCCCAGGCTGGCGACTACAACATCGACAATTGGCTCGAGGGGGAGAAACCCATCGCGGCAGCCGAGACGCTCGAGTTCCTGGTCAAGCCCGGAACCTACACGGTGGTGCTGCGCAGCTGCGACGGCCTCAGCCAGCTCTCGCAGAGCCTCGACATGCGCGTGCCGTCAGAACTGATCGTCACGGACGTGAACACCGAGCCCGAGCTCGAACCCGTCGCCGACGGGTTCTCACGGTTGGGCCCGTTTACCTTGGCCGAACTGCCCCCGCAGCCGGCCTATACCAGGGCCGCGCCCGCCTACGCGGCGCCAGCGGCGTCCAATGTCGCACCAGCGGCCAGCGCCGCGGCGCCCTCCGCACCTGCACAGCCTCAATTCGCGTCGGTGACCCTCAAGAACAACTGCCGCGAGACGGTCAAGCTCTTCAAAGGGCGCAAGCCGCGCGGGTCCAGCGGCACCTGGACCTCCATCAGCGCAAACACCATCCAGTCCATGTCCGGCAAGGCTGGCGACACGATCTGGATCGTGGACGCCGGTGGGAACGGGGTCAGCGCGTACACGTACTCCGGCGGCTCCCAGCGCATCCAGATCACGCAGAGCTGCTCCGGGTTCGCACCACAGTGAAGCAGATTCGTGTCGTTGGCGCCGCCATCGTCAAGGATGGGCGATGCCTGGTCGCACGCCGCGGCCCGCAGATGTCCCTCCCCGGCAAATGGGAGTTCCCGGGCGGGAAGGTCGAGGAGGGCGAGTCGCCTCGGCAAGCGCTGGAACGAGAGATCCTCGAGGAGCTCGGTCTGGTGATTGACGCGCGAGACCACCTCGCCACGGGCCGCGCCAGCACGGACCGCGCGACGGTGGTGCTGGAGGTATACCTGGCCTCCGTCCGTAGCGGGAGCCTCCAGCTGCTGGAGCATGACGAGGCAAGGTGGGTCGAGGAGCCTGCGCTTCACGAACTCGACTGGGCCGTGGCGGACCTGCCGGCCGTGCGCACCCTCGCCGCGCACTTGCGCGCGCAGGAAGAAAATGACCAGATGTTGCCGGACACCAACGCAGACGAGAGTTGCCCGTGATCCCACAAGGCTACCTGTTCCTGCTCGGCACCGACGGTGACACTGGCCTTGTGCACGACGAGCGCAGCGGCTTCACACAGCTGATCCCAGGCACCCCGGCGCCAGCACCCCTTCCGCCGGAGTCAGAGCCCAAGGCCGACATCCGCGTGGAGTGCTCCGGGCTGCCCGTGGAAGTGCGGGTCCGTGTGGACGGAACCGCCGCCACCGTGGACCCAAGGGCGCTGGCTGTCGCGCTGGCCCAGACCTACGCGCGCAACCGTGCCACGGACAAGCAGGTACAGGCGCGGCCGGCGACGGTGGTGCAGTTGGCCGGTTGGGGCTGCGACGGCGCCGCCAGCGCTGTGTACGATCTGAGGCAGACGAGCGCATCGGGCTGCGACATCGAGGAAGTGCTCGTCTTTGTGCGCGGCCCCTGGTCGGTGTTCCAGACCAGGCTCTTCCCCAAAGCGGTGATGGACCCCGCGGTCTGGGGCCGGTTTGTCACCGCGTGCAGTGGTGGCGTTCATTGGCTGGGCCGACCGCCCACGAGCGTGCCGTCCCTGTGGCCGCACAGCAGCTTCGTCGAGCCTGGACTCGACGGCGGACTGCGCGCCGATCGACTCGCCCAGGCGGCAGAAGCCGCGGCCCAGGCACCGCCCAACCCCGCGATCCGCGTGGGCATGAGCGGCCGGCTCGACCTGATGCTGCGCGGGGGAGAGGCCCCGGGCGCGCCCATCGATCCGGCGAGCCTGCCCGTGTTTGATGGGTTTCTCGTGGACACTCTCGGCCCCGGCCCTCTGCTCAATCTGGCGCGTGACTGGATGTGCGACGTGGAGAACGCCCAGGATTTCCGGGGCCTGATTACCATGTTGAAGATCGCCCTTCGCTGACCGGGGTGCCCGCTTGTGTTGACCGGCCCTCGACGGCCAAATTGCCCGATACCA
>CALBXO010000118.1 GCA_937890335.1 uncultured Pseudomonadota bacterium
CCACGGGTAGTGGCCGACCCGCAGACCGAATGTGGGCGCGATGCTCTCGTACGGCTTGAAGCCCTGACGCTCCTTGTCGAGGCTCGCATCAAAGAGCTCGAGCTTCTCGTTGGGGAGCAAGAGGCCGCCGTACAGGGACAATTCGGTCTCGCCGGCCTTCGGCGGGTTCTCGTAGAGCCAGCCGTCCTGTGCGACCGCGAGGGCGGGCGTTAGTGCTATGAGCAACGCGAGGGTTGCTGCGATTCGATTCATGACATTCCTTCCGGTCGTTACGTCGCGTCGCGCGCGCCGGCGTGGCGCGTGCGCGGATGGTGTGTATGTGTGGAGTGGTTACCGCGCCTTGCACTTGAGCGCAAGCTCTGCGGTCGATGGCCGCGCAAGGGGGGGATTGTGTTCCGCATGGCTGGAGCGCCGGCGGAAGCTCAGCGGCGGCGCCGAATCAGGACGCCGGCCACCGCGGCGAGGCCCAACAGGAGGGGCCAGGGGACGGACTGGGACTGACCGCCGGCCACCGCGCAGCCGCTACCGTGGATGCTGGGACCGTCGTCGTCGCCGTTGATGTTGTCGCCGTTGTCGCCGAACGGGTCGTCGCCGTTCCCGTTGCTACCGAAGTCGTCGTCGCCGAACAGGGGATCCGTCTCAGCGCCATCGATGCGCCCGTTGTGGTTTGTGTCCTCCCGGCCGTCCGTGACGCCGCCGTCGTCGGTATCAGCGTCGCGCGGGTCGGTCGTGGTGCTCGGGTCCGCGTCGGGTACAAAATTGGGTGAGGTCTGGTCCGTGTCGGGGCCAGCGGTGTCCCGTGTCACACCCGTCTCGGTGCCGTCGAGGATTCCGTCGCCGTCACTGTCAGGGTCGAGGGCGTTGACTACACCGTCGCCATCGGTGTCGTCGAGCCCGTCCCGACCATCGGGCACGCCATCGTCGTCCGAGTCTGCATCGTTGGGATCCGTGCCTGCGATACCCTCGGCTTCATCGGTGAGGTTGTCTCCGTCAGCGTCCGGTCGGGACAGGTCGTCCGCGCCAATGTTCGGGTCGGTCTCGCCGGGGTCGATGCGCCCGTTGCGGTTGGAATCCTCGGTGCCGTCCGGAACGGTACCGTCGTCGGTATCGGCGTCGAATGGGTCCGTCGTCGTCGCCGGGTCTGCGTCGGGCACGAAGTTTTCTGAGGCGGGGTTGGTGTCGGGGTGACGGTTGTCGTCGGTGACACCGCTCTCGGTGCCGTCAAGGATGAGGTCGTTGTCGCTGTCTGGGTCCAGGCCGTTGGGTCGGCCGTCGCCGTCGTCGTCGCGCCGCCCCTCAAGTCCGTCGATGAGTCCGTCGTCGTCGCTGTCAGCGTCGTCGGGGTCTGTGCCATCGCGGGTCTCGTCAATCGTATCCACGCCGTCCCCATCGTCGTCCGGGTCCAGCGGGTTGATCAGGTCGTCGCCATCCTGGTTCCACGGGTCGTCGGGGTTCGGGCCGATTTCGTCGCCGTCCGGGCGGCCATCGCCGTCGGTGTCCGGGTTGAGCGGGTCTGTACCGAGGTCCTCCTCTACAGTGTCGTCAATCCCGTCGCCGTCCGTGTCGTCCGGGTTCGGGTTGGGGTCGTTGCCGTCGCGCACCACAGCGGTGAGAGTCGCCGTGTCGTTGCCGGGAGACGGGTCGTCGCCGGGGTGGGAGCCGGCTGCGACAAATCGCACGGTGCGACCGATGGCAATCACGGGCACCTCGTACGTCAGCACCAGGGTCGTCTGCACTCCGGGGCGCAACACGGCGATGGTCCAGGTGGTGGCCCGCGGGTCGTAGGCGCCGCGCTCGTGCCGCTCACCGATGTAAAACAGGTCCGCAGGCGGGGTGAGGTTCACGACGATGTCGTTGGCGAGGGCCGGACCGCGGTTGAGGACGGAGACGTTCACGGTGTAGGGCCGTCCGGTGGTGGGTGCGCTCGGTGTCGAGGTGATCGTCACAGCCACGTCCGCTCCCTCCCCCGGCTCCACGTCGTTGCCTGCAACTGCCGCGATGCCCTGGTAGTCCAGGCCGTCGTCGCACGGGTGGGCGTTGGAGACCTCGCCTGTGGAGGGGGTGACCTGCCAGATTTGCTGCTGACCGCGCGCGTCCTCGCCGATGGTCCACATGTCGCCGTTGGCGTCGATGTCGAGGTCGCCGGCGACGACGCCGCCGCCCAGGCGGACCACGCTCAGGATGTCACCATTGTCGCGGTCCAGGAGCGCGAGACGGGACTCTGTATTGTCCGCGTACACACCCCAGAGGGCGCCGGTCGTGGGATGGATGGCGATGCCGGTCACGTCGTCCAGACCGCCGATCTTCTCCAGCTGAAGGTAGTCGTCGCCCCCGAACGCGTCTTCTACGGCGGCGCCCGTCCTGGGGTCTATCTGGACGAGAAGATCGTCGTAGCCATCCTCAAGCACGATCCCGAACAGTTCCCCGGTGTTTGGGTCGAACGCCAACGCGTCCACGTTGACGAATTCCTTGTAGCCGTCGGACCCGTCGCCGCCCCCGACACGCTCGGGACGCGGTGTGTATCGCCCTGTGGCCTCATTGAGCACGCCCAATTGGTCGTTGTTTACGACGTAGAGTTCGCCTGTGCGCGGGTGCCTGGCGAGCGCGTCGATGTCGGCTGTTCCGGTGGTACCCACGACGGCTTCGTTCGTCGCCGGGTTGGTGTCGCCCTCGGCGACGCGGGTCAAGATGTCCACGCCGTCGGCGTTGGAGGTGATGGTGAAGAAATGGCCCTGCGCGGCGGCAGGAGCGGCCCACAATGTGACCGCGGCGATGAGAAGCAGAGTCTTCGTGTTCATGTTACTCCCCCCCGGAGTCAGCGAGTTTTGATTGGAGTGATGCCGCCGGTGCGGCGCTTGATGATGAATTGGACGCGCCGGTTGCGCTCCCGAGCCCGAGCCAGGGACCGTCCGCGACGGCCGGTGTGCTCGACGGCGGGCTCGGTCTCGCCGTAGCCCTTGGCCTCGAGGCGCCCGGTGCCGACACCCCAGTCCAGGAGGAAGTCCCGGACGGCCTGTGCGCGACGGTTGGACAGGTCCAGGTTGTAGACGTCGCTGCCGCGGTCGTCCGTGTGCCCCTGGACCTCGATGACCTCAATGTCGGGGTGGCTCTTCATGACCGCGGCCACCTGGCCGAGGACATCGTAGGAGCGCTTCTTGATCGTGGCCTTGTCCGTGTCGAAGTAGATGCGCTCCAGAATCTTGATCTCGCCGCGGGTGACGACGACCTTTGCGGTGCGGGCGTCGGGGCATCCGTCGTCGTCCTCGATCTCGTTGAAGACCTCGGGCTCGTTGGGGCATTGGTCGTTGATGTCGAGGATACCGTCCTGGTCGTTGTCCGGGTCGGGGCATCCGTCGTCGTCCTGGAAGCCGTCTGGGTCCTCGGGATTCTCCGGGCATTTGTCGAGCTCATTGACGAGTCCATCACCGTCGTTGTCCTGCTCCGGGCAACCCTGGTTCGCGTCCGGGCCGACGATGTCCGGGCAGAGGTCCTCCACATCGGGCAGGCCGTCCTGGTCGTTGTTGGGGTCCGGGCACCCGTCGCGGTCCTCGAATCCGTCCACATCCTCGGGGTCGATGGGGCAGGAGTCGCCCACGTCGAGGATGCCGTCGTGGTCGTTGTCCGGGTCGGGACACCCGTCGCCGTCCTCAAAGTCGTCCAGATCCTCGGGGGTGCGGGGGCAGGCGTCGGCCGCGTTGGCGATGCCGTCGCCGTCCCAATCCGTGTCCTCCAGGGAGGCGAAACGCAGCCCGCCGAAGACCCGGTACTCCGGAGCGCCGTAGCCGCCGATCAGGCCACGCCCCGCGCCCAATTCCAGGCCGAGGCCAAGTGGAAGCGCAGCCTTGATGCCCAGAACGGCCTCGAGCGGAGACGACTCGAAGGTGCCGGGGTTGGACAGGTCCGTCGAACCATAGAGCTCGGCGCCGATGTCCACCGGGCTGCCCGTGCGCCACAAGGCGCCCAGTCCGTAGAGCAACTCGTTGCCGATGGTGAGCTGGCCGAAGCCGCGCTCGGACTGAACTGCCACGCCGGCGGTGCTCGTCAGGAGCACGGCGCCCAGGTCCGCATCCACGATGAGGCCGGGCGTTGCGGACCAGAGGCCCGTGCCGGTGAATTTCTCCGTGTCGCCGGTCGGCATGCTCAGGGAGGCGACGACGGCGACACCGATCGGGGCCTCGCTGCTGTCGATAATCTCAAACTTGCTGTGCAGACGCAGGTCGCCGATGGTTGCCCCACCCACGTCCTGGCCGCTGACCACGGCCTCGTTGAGCGCGTAGACCGGAAGGTCCGGCCCCCAACTCGAGCCAGCCGCCGAGCCCGATGCCAAACAGGAGATCGGCGGTGAACTGGTTCTCGACGATCGGCGTAATCACACCGTCGTCCTCCAGTACCAACGGGCGGTTCTGGAGGTTGAACATGACGCCAGTGCTCAGCTGAAGGTCCTCGGCCGCCCGGGATCCGCTGACGGTGAACACTCCGTTTGGACCGGTGATGGGCTGGAACTTCTGGACGGCGAGGTCCGCATCCGCCGGGCCCCCGTAGTCCTGGGCGCTGGCGGGCATGGCCAAGGCCACGGCCGCGGCAGCTGCGAGTGGAACCATCAATCGGCGAAACATACGACCCCCTGGCTTGGGACGATGTGTCAGACAAAGTATTCGTCGCCCCCACATCGATGGAGTGGGCAGCCCTGCAGCTGTTACAGATCAAATGGGGGGCTGGCTGGCGACCGCCCCGCGGTGGCTCCCCGATGGGCACCTCTCCCATGTCTGCGAGGGCGCTGGACTTGCGTCGACCGGGTGTGCGACAACGCGCGCATGTCTTACGAAACCTACAAACTGATCCACTTCCTCGGGCTCATCCTCCTGTTCATGTCGCTGGGCGGTGCCGCCCTCCACGTGATGAACGGGGGCATCAAGGCCACCAACGGCAGCCGCAAATTCCTGGCGATTACGCATGGAGTTGCGCTGGGCCTGGTCTTTCTCGGTGGAATGGGACTGATGAAATGGAAGGGCATCAGCCATGGGGGGCCGTACCCGATCTGGCTCTACCCGAAGGTGGCTGTCTGGCTGCTGCTCGGTGGCATCACGGCGCTCATCTGGCGCAAGCCGACTCTCGGGAACCTGTATTGGCTCCTGATCCCGGTCCTTGGCGGGATCGCCGTGTTCTTCGCGACGGTCAAGCCGTTCAACGTGCCTTGACACCGGCGGGCCAGAGCGTTACCCCTTCGCCCTTGGTCGGGCTCCCCTGACCACAGGTCCAGCACGGAGTTGTTTTGGCCAAAGAAGAAGGAATCGTCGTCGAAGGGACGGTGCGTGAGTCGCTCAAGGGCGCGATGTTTCGCGTCGAGCTTGAGAATGGGCACGAAGTGCTCGCCCACATTTCCGGCAAGATGCGCAAGTACTACATTCGCATCCTGCCGGGCGACAAGGTGACCGTCGAGTTGAGCCCCTACGACCTCGGACGAGGTCGGATCATCTACCGCAGCAAGTAGCTACCCGGCTACGACAAAAAGGAGATCGCCGCCCTGGACGCGGTCTCCGGCTGCGGCGAGCACCTCAGCGACCACTCCGCTGACAGGTGCCCGCACGGTCGTCTCGAGTTTCATCGCCTCGACAACCCCAAGTGGCATCCCTTCGGTGACTGTGTCACCGGCGGCGACGTCTACACTCAGGATTTTGCCGGGCATGGGTGCGCCCACCTGGCCGGGTACAGTCACGTCCGCTTTGCGACGCTCTGCCTGGTCCCCGCCGACGGAGCGGTCCTTGACCACGGCGACGCGCGGTTGCCCGTTCATCATGAAGTGCACCTCGCGCGTGTTGTCGGCCTTCAGGTCGCTGACCGCGGTAACCTCCACGACGAGACTCTTGCCCGGCTCGATATCAATGAAGATTTCCCTCTCGGGCGCCAGTCCGTAGAGGAACGT
>CALBXO010000119.1 GCA_937890335.1 uncultured Pseudomonadota bacterium
GATCATCGTCGTGGAGTAGTAGTGGCGCGCGGTCCCGCAGGCCGTGGTGGAGAGCACTGCCAGGCACAGAACCATCCACAATGTAGTCCTCATCGGCGACTCCGTGGGGCGTCGGGCCCCTGGCGATCCGTCCTCGTCCATTATGCCAGACGACACGGCGCTGCCCCGTATTCATCTGCCGCCGGGTTGATCCGCCGGCCCAGCGATGGCATCCAGATCGCATGAAGCACCTCCCCCTTTGCCTCTTTGGTCTGGCCCTCGTTCTGGGTTGTGACGGCCTCCCGCTTTCCAAAGGCGCGCCCGGAAAGTCGTCGGCCGCGGCCACGAGCAAGAAGAAGGACAACAAGAAAGACAAGAAGGAAAAGCTCGGGCCAGAGTGGAGTGGTCGCGGATCTCGCCGGGGACTCTGAAGTTCAAAGAGGACAAGAAGATCGGGACCAAATACGGCGCGGAGGTCCGGGTCTCGATCTACCAGGGAAAGCTGCGCATCTATCCTGTGAAGATGCCCGATGGAACCGTCATCCGGGCCGAGGGGGAGTCGGTCACGGTCAAGAAGGGGCAGCGCGCCGAGCTGGAGCTCGACGTGGAGAAGCGCCTGATGGATGAGCCGTGGGCCACGTTCCAGGCTGACTACCCAAAGGTGGACTGGAAGGTCCCGTTTGAGGTTCAGGTGAGGGGGCGCAAGCCAGTCAAACGCGAGACGCCGCCGATCCAGGTGGGCTTTGTCGTGGGCGCGTACTACAAGGGGCTCGAAAAGCCGGGCGCCACCCATCTGTGGCCCGGTGAGAAGGGGCCGCCCAGCGGGCCCATCCCCAGGGCAGCCGCGTGGACCTTTGGCGACTTCCGGGCGCTTGGGACCGCGCCCACGGTCAAGTCCGTGCGGTGGGTGGCCGTCGTGGAGACCGCGCTCAACGGCAAGAGCCGGACCTGCGGCGGCTATGTGGGCGTCAGCGCGGTCACCGTGAACGGGTACGACGCCACGGTCCGCATCGTGGACCGTTTCAGCGGCGCCACCCAGAAGGAGAAGACGTTCAAAGGGGCGGTCAAGTGCCCCCGGACCGTGTATGCAAAGCCGGGGGAGAAGGTCGTGCGGTCATCCGGCCCGTCGGCGGTGACGATGCGCAAGTGGGTCACGGGTCAGCTCAAGAAGTTGCCTGCCTCCCTGTAGGACCGACGATCGTGATTGTGTGATGGCGATTGGGAAGTCCTGCGTGGGCGCGCGCCGACGACCCCAATGGGATTGTCGCACGGCCATGGACGAGGGCCCGCGAATGCTCCAGTTTCATCAGACTGCCGACGCCTTGGTGCTCCAGGATGTGGAGACCCGGGCCAGGCCAGCTTCTCGTTTGGACGGCAGTTGCCGGTGCGCGGGGAGCGCCGCGAGGAACGCATGAGACAGCCGAGACGGTGGCCGCGAGACGCGCCCAAACCCAGACCGACGGTACTCGCCGTGGGTGCGGCGCTGCTCGCCGTCATCAGCTTCGGGGGCTGCGCGGCAGACGCCGTCGACGGCGTCCCTTGCGACCCCGCGGGCTGCCCGCCCGATCACATCTGTGCAGGAGGGGTCTGCGCGCCAGGGGGGGACGCGGGTACCGACAGCCACGCCGACGTCGGGCCGGACCTCGCCCGCCCGGACGCGGGTGATTTTCCCTCCGGTCCCGACTCCGGCGACGCTGCGGTGGACCTGCGGGACGGTTCGGACGCCAACGATGTCACCGACGATGGCTCCGACGGAGCCGACGTGTCCGACGCCGATGACCCGGGTCTGGTCGCCGTCGAGCCGCCGCCCGCGCCCGAGCTTCCCGAGCGCGTGGAGACGGTGACCGTCACGATCGCCACAGGTCAGCTCGAGTTCAACGGCACGCCCAACCCTGTGGAGGTGTGCCTCGGCGATTCGCTGTGTTTCCCCTTTGCCATCGACGAGGTGGAGACAACGGAGCGCTCCGCGGTCACCGTGCTCCACCGATCGGTCGGCGGCGTCGACCGTGCGTCCCTGGACTCCGTGACTGTGCGCATTGGTGGCGACAACGCCTGGAGGCCCGCGTGCATCGACGTGAGGCTCGACGGGTCCCCGGTGCAGTGTGCGGACCTCACGGGGACGATCCTGAGCTCTGACCCCGACGAGGCGCCCAGCGACCGTTGGACTGGCCCACTTCGTGAGGATTGCACGACCTGTCAGCCGGCCACCCTCACACACGGGACCGTGCTTGGCCTTCCCGGCGAGGACCGCATTCGCGTGTGGGCGCGGGCGGACGCGACGCGCCTTGTGGGGCTCGAGCTGTCTGAGACGGAGGACGGTCCGATGGTTCCCGTCGCCTGGGCCTGGCCGACGCCTGACACCGACTTCGCCGCGACGCTGGACGCGGACGGACTCGCGCCGGGCACCAAGTACTGGTACCGCGTCACCGTGGGCGGCGAGCCGGGGCCGGTCCTATCGCTGGCCACGGCGCCCGCGGCCGACGCCGAGGTCTCGATTGGGGTGGGCTCGTGCGCCAAACACCCCGACCAGCATCCAGCGATGTTCGCCCAGCTGCAGGCCAAGCCAATGGACGCGTTCCTCTTTGTCGGGGACACCCATTATGGCAACGCGCAGAACCGGCAGGCGCACTGGCACTACATTCGGCAATTGCGCGCCATCGACGAGCGCTCGTCCTTCTTCTCACAAGTCCCCGTCGCCGCAGTCTGGGACGATCATGACTTCCTCGGCAACAACTCCAACAGCAGCTGTCGGGGGGCAGACGAGGCGCTGCACGCCTTCCGGTCCTACTGGCCCAACCCGGAGTTCGGGACCGCGGAGGCTGCTGGCGTGTACTTCCGCCACCGCTTCGGACCCGCAGAGTTGTTCATGCTCGACTGCCGCTATCACAGGCCCGACGTCGGCGACATCGCGCGCGGCTGTGAGACGCAGGGGCAGGGCAACACGGACATGGGCGCGGGCCCCCTGGGCCAGGCGCAGTTCCAATGGCTGCTCGATGGCCTGGCGAGCTCGTCGGCGGCGTTCAAGGTCGTGTCATGCGGGAGCCTTGTGTCGGGTGACTCCGTGGACTCGTGGTTCAGCTTCCCGGCGGCCAAAGAGCGGCTGCTCACCCAGATTCACGCCCGCGGCGTCAGCGGAGTGGTGTTTGTCAGCGGCGACATCCACCGGAGCGAGGCCAAGGTGATTGCCCGCGACGACGGCTACGACTTTGTCGAGGTCGTATCGTCGCCGCTCGCACAATACCCCCGCGCGGGGTTCCCACGGACCCAGTGCAACACACCGCGCGAGGGCAGGCTCTACTGCGACGCCTACAACAGCTTTGTGGTCATGCGCGTCGACGGGCGCGGCGAGGACCCTGAGTTCCAGGCGCTGTACTACGACGAGTTTGGTGAGCAGCGCTTTGCGCTTGTGCGGCGACTCTCGGAGCTCACCAACCGCTGACACCCCTGCCTCCTCCGACATCCGACACCGATGGCATCGCCGTCTCGGGCCATTCACCTGGCGCGGAGTATCACGCTGGGCGTCTGTCCGATCAGGTCCATCCGCAGCGCGCCGGCGTCCAGCCACTGGGCGTAGAGACCATAGCGCACCGTGATGCCGCGCACGTAGGCCTGCGTCCTCGGGCTCGGCATGAGCTCCACCGCAAGGTCCCCGGGTAGATCTCCAAGATCCCAGCGGGCCACCGCGTGGGGGCCGGCGTTGTAGGCCGCCAGCGACACCAGCGGCGAGCCACATCGCGTCTCCAGTCGCCGCAGGAACGCGTTGGCGATGGCGGCGTTTGCCTCGGGGTCGGACAGATCGGGCTCCCCGGTCCAGCCGAGATCCGCTTGCACGTTGCGCGCGGTCCCCGGCTTGAGCTGAAACAGGCCGCACGCCCCCGACGGACTGCAGACATGCGGTTGCAGGCCACTCTCCTGCCGTGCGATGGCGAGCATCCAGGTGGACGGCAAGCCTTTGCGTGGCAACGTCTGGCGAAGTGGGCGCGGGTCCGGACGGTCAAAACGAGGCGTCTGCCCATCGTAGCCCAACCCCTCCATCCCGCGCAGGTAGCGCAGCCAGAGAGCCTCCGGCGGCAGGGCGGTATGGGTCGCGGGGACGCAGCGCGTTGCCAATTGGGCACGGGCCAGCACGCCGTAGTACCCCGGACCTGCCCCAGCGACCGTGCGCCAGGTGTCGCAGGCGGTGGGCAGCGCGCCCGCGCGCGCGTCCAGGACGCCAGAAAAATACGAGGCGCGCGCCGATGGCGACAGGCTCGACAGGGCCAAGTCCACCGGCCGTTCCTGCCTGTCGCCGGCGCCGGCCACCAGGAGCGCTCGCTGCGCGGCCCGGTGCAGGCTTGGCAAGTCGTGTTCGTAGGCCAGGCGTACCAGGACGAGCGCAGCGGGCCAGGCCAAGCGGCCGCGCGTCTCGATGGGCACGGCCGCTATGAGTCGGGGGGCGTCGTCGGACCGGCGCTGCAGCGCGGCAAAACCCAGAAGCGAAGCGGCGACCTCCGGGTCCGCGTCCGGCCAGAGCCACGGGGACCGCCCGTCGCGGGCGTGGTGTGCGTGCTGTGTCAGCACCATCTCCCGGTTGAGCGCGTCGCGGAGGGCGTTCATTGGGCCATGGTCGCTGGCGATAGGTGGACGAAGCCGCCGCTTTCGCCTCGGCCTGGCCAGCGGCGTGACCCGGCGGAGCAGGAGCGCGTCGCGCTTGCTCTGCCAGATGCCAGACGCGGTCCAGGTGCGAATCAGAGCGCCTCGACCGCGGCGTCCCGCGCCGCCGAGCTGCGCCAGGTCCATGAAGTGCTCAATCTGACGCTGCGGCGAGGGCGCCGCGCCCAGCTCCAGGAGCCTGGCCAACGCCCGATCCCGGACCGGAGTCTCCGCCCGTTTGCTCCACAACAGGCGCTCGTGCCCGATCTGGTCAAACACGTCTCGGTACGCCGCCGCAGCCTGGGATGTGTCTCCCGCAGCGTCGGCTTCCTCGCCTGCTGCGATGCGTGCCTCCAACCAGGCTCGGTGGTCGTTGCCCGCGGGTTCCGCCGCAGCCAGGACGCATTGGAATGCGGCCAGCACGGCCACGAGGAACATAGCGCTGAGGAGAGGGCGGCCCATGGGTGGCCACTGTGACAGTCGCTGGCACCCTGCTCAACCCGTCGCGGCGTGGCCCGACACGTGGACTTGGGAATACGGAGCCAGCCTCACGCGATTGAAGCGTGGGGCAACAGGCGCTAGATTGGCGCTGTTGACTGTCGTTGTGTTCACGAGCCTGAAGCGCCCGTATGAAATTTCTGACCACTGTTGTCTTTGTCTGTCTGGCCTTTGCACTTGTGCCGACGACGGCCTCCGCCCAGAGCAAGGGGCCCAATCCGGAAGTGTCTCAGAGCGCTCGAGACACTGCCGTGGTGGACAAGCTCAAGGCGGAAGACGGAACCGTCGCGGTCTATGCCAAGGGTCTGTGCTGTTCGTCGTGTGCGATCGGCATCCGGAAAAAGGTGCACAGCCTCGCCTTCATCGACCAGGCGCGTTTCACGGACGGCGTGGACCTGGACGCCAAGACCCAGCTGGTGACCATTGCCCTCAAGAAGGGCTCCAAGCTGGACGCCAAGGCGCTCGCCAAAGCCATCGAAGACGCCGGTTACGAGCCGGTGCACCTCTACACCCTCGAGAGCAACAAACTGGTGACGCAGACCCTGACCGCCACCAACTGATCCCAGTCGGCGCGCGTCCCGCCCCGCCTACCTACGTTCCAAGAGCTGCGACGTGAACCACGTAAGATTTGTTCCCTGCTGTCTGGCGCTGCTGACGGCCGGTTGGTGCTGCACCGCGTCCGCGGAACAGCCGATCTTTGACGAGATGCCCCGCTGGAAAGGAGGCTGGGGCTTCCAGGTGCTGGAGGAGTACCGGACGGAGAGCCGCCTGCTCGACGGGGATGAGCCCGTGGGTGATGGGCTCACGGAGGAGGTTCACCTGCTCCATGTGCAGGGGGTGTACACTTGGTCCAAGGAGCTGCGCGCCACGCTCAAAGTGCCCGTGGTGCTGCACGCCGAGCGCCAGGTCCTCGACGGCACAGACGTGCGTCGCGAGACCGACAGAGGCCTCGGAGACCCCACCGTGGCGCTGCCGCTCAAATCCTACTTCAACCTGGATGGACGTACGGGGTCCTGGACGTTCGCGCCGCAGGTGCGCATCCCGGGCGGTGTCTCCGATGGCTACGACATCTACGACCGAGTCTGGGGCGCGGGAGCCTCTGTGGGTTACTCCACGGAGACCTACAACTACCATTTCGGTGCGAGCTCCTCGACCTGGATCTACGCCGACGGTGACGAGCCTCTTGAGGTGTCGTACCACATGGACGTGGGACTGAACCTGCACGGGCTGGGTTCGTCCGGGTACTTGAAGTGGAAGACCTCCGTGCAGCACGACACGGACAGCTCGTTGACGGTCAGCGCTGGTCCCGTCGCGTACTGGCGGTTCACGGACACCGTGCACGGGCAGGTGCTGTACCGGCACGATTTCTACGACCGCCAGAAGCCCGGTCTCGATCACGGCGACGGCGACTCCTTCCGCGTGGGTGTCGGCTTCGTCTTCTGAGGCCGGCGTCTTCACGCGCTCATCACGCGCTCATCGCCTGAGGTCGACCGTCCGGTGAACGAGCAGGTCGCGGTCCGCTTCCACGTAGACGATGTGAAGCCGGTCATCGGGCCCGACGACACTCTGCAAGGATCGCACGGGCCCTACGTCACCCAAAGACACGCGCGGCGGCGGATCCGCCGTGGCGTCAGGGTCCAGATGGTAGAATAGTTCGCCTTCGCGGGCAGAGACCAGCACCGGGACACCCTGGGTTGTGAGGCCCCATCCCGTGGTGCGGACCTGCTGCTCCACGAGCGCGTGTGATGCGGGGATCTCTACGAGCGTGTCGGCCTGCAAGCGCCAGATCGTAGTGGAGTAGCCGGTGTTGGGACGGTCCCACCGCTGCACCTGGGCCCAGTGAGTCCCATTGCGCACGATCTCCAAGCCCACCGGGCGGTGCGTCGCAACCCCTGCGTACCGGATCAGCGCGTCCACTTCATTCCCGCGCCACGCCCACAGCCCCGCTTGGCTGGTGATCAGTGCGGCGGGGCCGTGCTCGTCTACCGCCACGGCGAACGGCATCGGCAGATTCTCGTAGCCGTCTGGGTCCGCGTCGCCGGCCAGCTGCGTGGTCCCGCGCTCCACATTGTCGATGGCGATCTTGATGAACCCATGGTCGTCGTGCGACCAGGCCAGCCACGCCTCCCCCGCGTCGTCCAGGACGACACGGCAGCCCTGGACTGCGCTGGTAACCTCCACCACGCGGATGACCTCGGTCGGGTGATCCACGCCGTCAATCCGTGACAGTCGCACCCGCCCCTGCTCCACGTGGCACACATAGGCCTGCGTCGGGTCGTCCATCACGAGATCGAACCGATGCGAATCACGATCGTCCAGCGCTGAGACACCCGCCGGCAGAGCGGTTTGCCACGCCCAATCCGGGGCTAGGGACGCGAGCTGGGCTAAGCCGTGCGCGTCGATGTAGGCGACCACCGGGTCGCCGTCTGTGGTCACGTCCAGGTCCAGAAGCGCCGTCGCGGCCAGACGGGTGGCGCCGGTGCGCGCGTCGCCGTCGGGTTCCGGGGCACTGGGGTCTGGCGCTGGGGCTGCGGGGTCCGGGCCGGCGCCGTCGAGCGTCGAGGACGCGTAGCGTGCCTGGTCACAGCCAAGGTTCAGCAGCAGAGCGAGGGTGAGTAGGTATCGCATGGTGTCGCGCGGCGAGAGTCTGGTGTGCCCAGACAACCATGCGAACCCCGGGCGAGATCCTCAAGGCGCGGGCTGAAGGTTCCGTATCCCTGCAGTCTACACGCGCACAGGACCGGGTGGCGGCGGCTGTGACCAGCCGCCGCCTGGAGTGTCACACGCGTCGGCGGACCACGGCGAGGAGGCCGAGCAGGCCCAGCGCCAGCGGCCAGACACTGTTCGGCGTGCCCACGGCCTGGCTGCAGCCCTCGTCGGGCTTGGCTACGGCCGGGCAGGCCTCGGCGTCGTCTACGGTGCCATTGCAGTCGTTGTCCACGGCGTCGCCGCAGATCTCGTCCGCCTCGGGGCTCACCTCGGCGTCGTCGTCGTTGCAGTCGTTGCCGC
>CALBXO010000120.1 GCA_937890335.1 uncultured Pseudomonadota bacterium
TGTTTCTCGGTGGCTGCCACGCCGCCGTCGGGCCGCAGGTCGGATACACCTTTGACCGCGGCGTCAGCTACGGCTGGGAGGGCGGGGGGGGACTGGCCTACCTGCGGGGCAACGTGGGCCAGGTGATCCGGCCCATCGAGTCCAAGGCGGACGCAGAACCCGACACCACGGAATGGGTCAGCTACGTGGCCGCCGAACCCTGGATCTACCTCGGCGCGACGCTCGGCGCAGCCTACAGTGACGAAGCCGGGCTTGGACTCGCCGCCGGGCTCTGGGAGGGCTTCGCGATCCCAATCAGCCGCTCCGGGACCGCTGACTTCCAATGCGGAGGCGACCCGTGCCGCCCCGTGGCCTCCATAGCCGGCGGCCTGCGGTACATCAATGGCGAGTGGGAACTCTACGTCACCCCGAAGGTGGGATTCCTTCAGACGTTCACGCTCTTCTGATCCCTTCCAAGACGTCTTCGGGACTAAGAGGGTGTTGACAAATTCTCCCGTCGCCTCGCCTGCGCCTCGTCGTCGTGGGCGCTGGCGTACGGATGGGATGCGAGACGGATAACTTGCTTTCGGACGGACCCTAAGGGCAGACGATCTCGAAGGGACCGCCTTCCACGGAGGCATCCAGGCCCCGCGCGACGGACCCACCGGCCACATCCTCAACGGCCGACTGCGGCGGCCAGGTCCCCAGCAGCGTGATCTCGCCTTCCGCGGAGACGCGCACGGCGGCCTGCGTACCGAAAAGGTTCCAGCCATCGGCGGCTTCGACCGCGACCCAGTCGCCCAGCGCCACATCGAGGGACACAGAGCCGCTCGGGATCTCGGCGGTGACCCGCTCCTCGTCGATGAGCAGAACCCCGCCGGCCGCGGGCACGGCGTCGAGCGCGTGGGCGAACGCCGCGGGCTCGCCGCCCGGTTGCCAAAGCTGGCTCGCCAGACGGTGCGTCCAGGCGACTGCGAAGCCGTCTTGCTCCCCCACGATCGCGATCCGACCGCCGCTGTCGCCATACGCCGCGCTCGCTTCGTCGAGCGGCTGTCCGCCCAGGGAAACCTCCCGAAACTCCACGGAGCCGGCGCCCTCACCCTCCGCCCAGACAACGCCAAACCGCGTCTCGGTCGCCGCGATGCGCGGCGCCTGAAGCAGCCCAGCTCCACGGGGGCGCAGCTCCAAGGGAGGCGCGGCCGGGCCAGCGACCCCACTGACCTGAAGCCAGATGCCGCCAGCGTCGGTGTAGACAACGCCAAAGCTGTCGCCCCCTGCTGCGAGATCCACAGCTGTCGCCGACGCGCCTGGCGCCGTGAGCAACACCTCCGGCAGAAGCTGACCGTCGTCGCCCCACGTGGCAAAGAGCACATCTGCACCACCGCTCCGAGCGTCAATCCACGCCGCACCGCGCACCGTGGCGCCGACTGCGATGGACACCGCAGACACCGTGGCCACCGGCCCCGCGAGCGGCATCTCTGCAACCAGGATCTCGCCTGCGGGCGACGTGGCCAGTGCGCGCGGGTGGAGCGCGGCTCCGCCCTGCCCTGCCGGCCCGACGCTGTGGAAAGCGATGTTCACGACACCGCCGTCCCAGGTGGCCGACAATCCGCCCCCTGCGGCCTCCATGGACGCGACCTGGACAAACGGAGTGGTGGTCAGGTCCGCCGCCACGGTGACGCTGCTGACACCGGAAGGCACGCGCACGGGCAGTTGGTCCATCCAGAGCAGGGCGTAGCCCTCGTCCACCGCGAGCAGTTGGGGCCAGCGGCTGTCCTTTCCATCGATGGTCACCTGACGCTCCGGCTCACCGACCCGCGCCAGAAAGATCTCGGGCTTGTCCAGATCAACCCGGCGATCCCCCCACGCCACCACCAGCTCCTCGCCGCGCGCCGCGATGCTGGGCTCGATGGGCACCGCCCCCTCGCCACTGACTGTGGAGACTTCGCCGACCCTTGTTCCCTCCGACGCATACGTCGCGGCACGGACCTCGGAGGTCGCCGCGGCGACCCAAACCAGCGCGAAACCACTATCGACGGCCACCCAGGCGGGCTGCCGCGCCATCTCCGCGCCGGCGACCAACTCCACCGGATCAGCGGCGAGCCCGCCGTCATCGGCGACGGCGCGCAGGAAGACGGAACTCTCGAGGGTCGCCGGGCAGCAGACCTCCCGCTCCCAGGTCCAGGCCACGGACCAGCCGCCGGCGTCGGCGCGCAACAGTGCGTCGGCGATCTGGCCATCCTCCACAGCCATAAGCTCCACAGGGCCGTTCCAGGTCCCGCTCGCGCTGTCCAATCGATCCCAGAAGACCCGCGTGCCGTTGTCCACCCAGGCCAGCGCGATCGCGTCGCCCTGCACAGCGATGGCCACATCGCCCACGCCCCCGACAGGCTGCGGACCGCGCCAGCTCTCGTCGCCTCGGGCCACGGCCAATTGTGGGCGCCCCAAACTGCGGTCCACCCAAGCGACCGCGTTCGTTCCCGCTGCGACCCGTGGCAACCCGCTGACGCCGGGCTCGTCCACAAGCGGCTCAAACACGGGCTCGAGGGTGCAGGGTTCGTCCGGGCTCGCGTCGTCATCGCCCCCGTCGGCGTCCGGTAGATCGGGCACATCCAGCCCCGCGTCGGGGTCGTTGCCGGGGTCGCCGGGCAGGCAGCGGCCCTCCACGCACGTGAGGTGGTCGCCATATTCGGCGCAGTCTCCGAAGACCCCGCAGGTGGGCAGGCAGACCGCGGCAGACTCGGAGCAGACGTCGCCGCAGACTGCTGGTCCCAACGCGCTGCACGCCTCCGCATCGTCGCAGGGCACTGTGCAGACACCGCAGCTGCACACCAGATCCCCGCACTCTTCCGACGTGGTGCAGGCCTCCATCCAATGCGTCTGGCTGTCCACAACGGGGTCGCCGGGCATCTTGGCGTCGCCGCAGCCCAGCGCCATGAGCAGTGTCAGTGACACAATCCATCTCATGGCAGCGCCTCCTGCTCCTCCGCCTCGCCGTCCCCGAGCTTGACGTTCTGACCGCAGTAGAACGTCACTTTGGTCGCGTCGCGCTGCGGGCCCCTGTGTTCCTTGTTGTACGCCGCCACCTCGTCCCACAGCTCCCCAACTTCCTGGCGCGAGCGCCGCAAGACGCCATACACACGATCGGCGTGGGGATGACCCTGCCACACATCAAAGCTGTACGTGCTTCCCCCGATGACATCCGAGGGTAGTGAGCTGCGCCGCCCCGCGTCCAATTTGGCGCACATGGCGGCCACGAGCGACTGGTAGTGGTCAAACAGAGCCGCCTCAAAGCCCACCGGCGACCCGAGCGGAATGAAACAGGTTGCGCAGCGGTACAACCACCCGTCGCCGGTCTCCTCGCGCTCTACGCGGCCATCGTCAATGAGGGAGTCCAGGGCATCCTGGAGGGCGTCCGTGTCCAGCCCTGTCTTGTCCAGGAGCTCCTCTTCGGTCACCGGCTGGTGCCGGTACACAAACACCCACGTCAGCGCCTGGACCCGCTCGGCCTCCGGGATGGCGCTCCCTGCAAACTCATCGTCCCGCGCGATGCGGTAGGCGGTGCTCGGCCCGCGGCCCGTCTTGAACAGCAGGCCTGACTCCACGAGGTCGTGCAGCACGCTTCGCACGACACTCTCGTCGTCACGCACAAACCGCAGCAGCACATCAGCCCGCGTGACGACGCCCCCCGATTCGCGCAGGTACTCGTACACGGCCTCCCACAAAGACCGATCCTGCACCGTCGAACTCTCGCTCAACCGCCGCACTTTGAGCTGGTAGCTGCGCAGCGCAAGCCCAAACATATCCGCGATGACCTTGCGCCCAACGCCCTGCGCCTCGAGCTCCGCGACGAGCTCGATAAACACCTGGTTGGCGATGTGCGCGAGCGGCGCACGGATACCGGCCGAGGTGGCCAGTTGGGCGATAAGGACGGTCGTCTGCCGGACGATCGCGTCGATCAGTACCTTGACGTTCAAATTTCGGCCCTCGCGTCAGACTCTACCTGCATGGGGGAAAGTAGAGCACCTGCGCAAGGCGGGGGAGCGAAAAGGCTTTCACCCCCAACCGGCTGCGTGCAGCCGGAGGCGAGATCACCTCATGCATCGCGACGAACCCAGCTTCAGCGCACACGCTCACCGCGCGCCACACGGGGCGTGGCCGCAGGCGTGACCGGCCGCGTGGAAGGCCCTTCGGGAAACACGAGCGCACGGCTCCGGCAGCGGCGCTCGGCCCCGGCAGACGCAGGCGTGCCACCGCCGCGAAGGTTGTCGTACTCCAGCACCACCGGCCGCGACCGCGGCACCTCGGACATGTGAATCAGGTCGGTCTGCAGCCCGTAGTAGAGCGCCCGCAACACCGGCAGCAGCTCGTGTGGGGCCCCGCCGAGCAGCATCTTCATCGTGCAGTGCCCATTGCAGAAGGACGACAGCACTCGCTGCACGCTGCCATGGTCCAGCTGCCGACCCCAGCCCGTCAGGTGCTGGGTGGGAACTGGGTAGTGTCGCGACCAGAAACCCAGGCCCCACAGGAGCTCGGCGTACGGCGTGTAGCGGAGGATTCCCTCCAGGATGAGTTCCCGGCTGTCACCAAACCCAACAAATGTGCTGACCCCGGTGCCCGACCGGCTCCCCACGAGCTCGAACGCGGCGTCGTTGTGGCCAAACCGCGACAGCAAGAGCAAACGCTGCCGCTTGGGGTCGCCCACACAGCAGCCGACCTCGCCCTGCACGACGGGGAACGACGTGACGACGCGCCCGGTCTTGACGTAGAGGACCCCGTTGTACGAGGTGGCGTGAAGTACATAGAGAACCCGCGACAGGTTGCGCGTGGACAGGGTGCCGCTGGGCGAGCGCTCCAGCCGGGTGTGGACGGTATCTTCTGCGATCACGGTGTCGGTCATTGCTTCCTCCAGGGTGCCCGTGCGACACCATCGCAAGGCGCGTGCCACACACGACCCTCGCTCCGAAGGCCGTCACGACGGGATGCGTGGTTCCAAGCACTCTGTCGTGCTGCCTTCCACAACTGTCGGCCCGACTGTAGCCGACTCTGAAGATGACATGCCTGAACTGACCCAGATTCCAGACATCAAACGCGTCCTGACCACAGCGCGCAGCGTCGCGGTGCTTGGCGCCCACGACGACGTCATCCGGCCCTCCCACTACGTGCCCGCCTACCTGCAGGCGGCGGGCTACGACGTCTACCCCGTCAACCCCGGAAAGGTCGGGCAGCCGCTGTTCGGCCGGGTGGTCGCGGCGACCTTGGCCGAGCTCACCATCCCCATCGACCTCGTGGACATCTTCCGTCCGGGACCCGCGATCCTCGGGCACCTGCCGGACTTGCTGGCCATGACGCCCTTGCCCCGCACAGTCTGGTTCCAGCTGGGGATCAGGAACGATGTGGCGGCCGCAGCCCTCGCGGGCGCGGGCATTGATGTAGTCCAGGACCGCTGCACGCTGGCCGATCACAAGCGGTGGTTTGCCCCAGACACCAGCCAGCGTGCCTCCCTGCGCCCCGAGGACAGGGAGCGGCTGCGCGTCGCGCTGTTGGACAAGGGTTCGGCCGTGGCCGGCAAGCTGTCAGAGCTGCTCGCGGGCAAGGACGTTCGGATGGGAGAGCTGCAGGGCGTCAAGGGGCTGGGTGACCGCCACAAAAAGGAAGACCGCCTGCGAGCGTTCCTGGATCACATCGGCCAGCGCCGAAGGGCGTTGGAGAACGGGGATACGTCGTTTGGGCGGTGCGAGGAGTGCGGGAAGGGACTCACGGTGGCCGAACTCGACGAGATGCCCTGGGCCACCCACTGCGGGAATTGCGGCGCCGCCTGACCCTGCGGCGGGTTCCATCGACCCAGGCTGCGCGGGACTACCGGGTCACCGCGACCCGACGAAACGATCCGGTCTCCTGCGGAAGCGCCCTCGGCCGCGTCGTCGGCGATACCGGCATGATCACATCCGCCACGGGAACACTGCGACGCTCGGGCCCTCCTCGGCGGCTCCCGTACCCGTGGCGCAGGTTCGTGTAGACCAGATCAACGATCTCGTCGGTGGGTGCGACCACCATGCTCACGAGGTCCACCTGCACGGCAAAGTACATCGCGCGCAGCAGCGGCATCCGCTCCCTGGGGTTGGGACCGACCAAGGTCCGGGTCGAATGGTGCCCAGTGCAGAGGGCGTCGAGCAGTCTCGCAATCGCCCCGCGCCCCAGCGTTTGGCCCCATGCCTCCAGGTGCTGTGTCCGGACCGGGAAGTGCGCCCAATACCGGCCCAGTTCCCACACCAACTCCTCGTAGGCCACGTGCCCAAACACACCCTCCAGGATCAGCTGGCGCGGATCGCCAAACCCAACAAACCCGGGCGGCGGGCTCCACCCCTGGCTGACGAGTTGGTAGTCGGCGTGGGGGTACGCAAAGCGGCTCAGGAGCAGCTCGCGCTGCCTCCGCACGTCGCCCGCGCAGCAGCCGGGAACACCCGCTACCACTGGAAAATAGCTCAGGCGCTTGCCCTCGCGGACGCGCAGCGTCCCGTTCCAGCCGATGGTTTGGAGGGTGTAGAGCAGCCGCGCCAGGCTGCGCGACGACAGGGAACCCTGGCTCTGACGGTTGAGCGAGGTGAAGACGGAGCGAGATTTATGGATGGGATCGTTCATGGGTAGCCTCCAGGCACCCCACCCCATCGCAAGCGCCGTGCCAGCAACGCCCCAGACCGCGCGCCCCGTCACCTGCGGCATCACGGTACTACGGCCCCCGATCCCGGCGACGCCCAACAGTCGGCGGACTGTCAGCTGACAGTCGGCCTGACAAACCGCGCCACGGTCTCCACGTGGGGTGTGTGAGGGAACATGTCCACCGCCTCGACAGCATCGATCGCATACCCGGCCCGCGTGAGACCCGCGGCGTCGCGCGCCAACGCATCCAGGCCGCAGGCGACGTAGAGGAGCGTCGGTGGCCCGTCGTCTCCCAGCGCCCGGATGACATCGGGGTGACACCCCGAGCGCGGCGGGTCGACGAGCACAAAATCCGGCGTGCGCGCCAGCACCTTGCCAATGGTCTGCTCGACACGACCGGCGAGCACGCTGACCGTCGTCTGCTCCGTGGCTTTGACCCACGACTTGGCGTCGGCGACGGCGCCGGCCCCAATCTCTGAGATCGAGGCGCGCCGCCACCGGTCCTTCAGGAGCCGCGTGAACACACCCACGCCGCCGTATACATCGGCAAAGTTATGTATCGACGCTGGCGCCATCTCCCGCACCAGCTCGCCCAGCAGTACCGCGCCCTCCGCGCTCGTCTGGAAAAAGGAGCCGGGCGACAGATGGAACTCCTCGCCCAGGAGGTGAAACACGGTCCGGCGGCGCCCAGCCAGCAGCTTGAAGTCGTCGCCCAACAGGTAGCTGGTCCGCCTCTCCTGGGCCGTCACGTGCACACTTGAGATCCCCGGAAGCTCGCCAAGACGGCGGGCGAGGGGGTCACCGCCAGGCAATTTGGGGGTCCGCCCGCTGAGCACGAGCTCCGTCGCCCCCGAGCTCGGGTCCACGCGCACGCCGATGCCGTGCAGCCACCCTTCTTTACCGCCTTTGGGCAGCGTCGCGATCACAGGGGAGTTCGCAAGGACCTGGCGAACCATCGCCGCCGCCGCCAGCGTCAGCGGGTGCTGGACCGGGCAACCCAGCGCATCCACCATCCGGGTGGTGCCCCGCTCGTAGAAACCCAGCATCGGCCCCTGCCCCCGTTTGCCGGGCAGCGCGGGCATCAGCAGCTTGGTGCGGTAGCCCCACGGGTGGCTCAGCCCCCTCACGGCCCCGACACGGTCGGCAGCGACCACCTCGGACAGCGCCTCACGAATCTTCTGTTGTTTGCGCGCCAACTGGCCCGCGTACTCGGACTGATCCGAGCAGCCGCCACAGCGGCTCAGGATGGAACACAGAGGCTTGGGCTTGGCGGCGGACACGGCGTCTCCTCGGGTTGGGCGAAGGGTGATGGCAGGGCGCGCGAGGCACCGGCGCCGGCATCCTACGCGCCGTGCGCGCCACTCGCCACCTATCGACAATCTTTGGCCTTGCGCGGTGACCGACCCGTCACTATCCTTCTGACCGGCAAGTCAACAGGAGCATCGTCTGCCGTGCGAACCGCGTCCCTCCTGGCCTTTGTGGCCATCACTTTGTGCGCCGCCACCGCCGTGGCGCAGTCCAAATGGGAGGTCATCTCCCGCGACAGTGGCGTGGTCGTCTCCAAGAAGGACCACCCCTCGCTGGAGCTGCCGATCATCCGCGGTGTCAGCACGTTGGATGAGGACTTCTATGACGTGCTCGCCGTCCTGCGGGACACCGAGCACTTCGCGGATTGGATGCACAACTGCAAGGAAGCGCGGTTGCTCGAGGCGAAGGACGAGTTCGACCTCATCGTCTACAACCGCGTCTCCACACCCTGGCCCCTGGAAGACCGCGACACGGTCGTGAGAACCCGAATCAAAGTCGACCACGCCAAGAAGTTCGTGGTGATCAGGTTCGTGAACGTCACCTCGCGCCTCCAGGGGGAAATCAACGGGGTCACGCGCATGCCGAGTCTGGAGGGGTTTTATAAGATTGAGAAGATCGGACCCGGCAAGACGCGGGTCACCTACCAGGCGCAGGCAGACCCCGGTGGCCTCATCCCCAACTGGCTTGTCGAGCGCGACAGTCGCGACATCCCCAAGCACACGATCGCCAGCCTGCGCAAGCGGGTGCGGGCCACGCGAGGCTCCTACAAAGCGTTTCTGAAGCGATGGTCCCCAGAGCTGGGCGGCCAAGGATTCTAGTCCCAGATGCTCCGGCGCCCCTTTTGCGGATGTGCTGAAACATTATTCAGTATGGAACTCGGGTTTGTCCCGAGTGGCCCAATGTAGTACGTTGTATGCGCACCACCGACTCAACCGGGGGAACACGTGGCAGCGTCCGATTCCAAGACTCCCAAAATCCGCCAGCAAGAGGCCAGGTCCGGCCCTGAGCCAACCGACTTGTTCCCCGCGCCCGACGAGCGCGAGGGTTGGAGCCTCGACGACGACCATACCTGGTTTTTCCCTCCGGAAGCGGAGCCCGCGGCGCCGGCGCAACCCCTGTCCATCGAGGAGCCTGCCGGGGTCCCCGTAGCCAAACGTGCGGTGGAGCGCCCCGTTGTCCCCGACCCAAAGCACGATTCCAGCGAGCAACCGCATCCGTTCTCTGCCCCCCCCGGCCACCCCGATGGGCCTACCGCCTTTCGCGCGGATCGACGCCCACGAGGCCGGGCCGCGCCTGGTCGTGGAGGTGTTGGCGCTGGAGGCGCTGCTCAACGTGGAGCGACAGATACTCGGACGCGGGCTGCTGCTCCCGATCGACGAGGAGGTGCAGCTCGGCGGCGACCTCGACGTCTGCATCCTCTTTCCCAACGTGGGCCATGAAATCTGGTTCTTCGGCCGCGTGGTCTATGTCTCGGCCGCCGGCGTCGCCATCGATATCCAGCCCACGGTCCACGACAAAGCGCGCTGGCTCGAGGCGGCCACAGCGTTCCGCTCCAAGACGCCCTTCGCGCGCGCGCCTGGGGCCATGCCCTACACGGAACCCCCGCGGTTGCGCGCCACAGAGCGACGACACGCCCCGGAGCCGCCGCGCACCGACGTCGCCCGACCGGGCACCGGCGTGCGCAAGCGCCGGCAGCTGGACGCGGTGAGCATCGACAACCGCCGCGAGGTGCGCGAGGCCACCGCAGGGCCGCGGCGACCGACACCCAGCCAGCCCGTGGAGCGTCCCCCCTCCCGCAACCGCCAACCGGCCGCCGCAGCTCGCATTGCGGAGCGGCGCGCGGCCCGCGCCGCCGAGCGGCCGTCGCCTCCCGGCACCGGACCGGCCCGGGATCCGCAATGGCGGCGACCCGCAACGGGCAACGTTCCGCCTCCGGGAATCCCGTCGGCGGTCGCAGCCGGGGTCAGGCACCTCAAGCGCAAGACAGTGCCCAAGGTCCAGGCTCCCGCCGCACACCAGGCGCCCGCCGGGTTCTACGGCGCACGCTTCACACAGCAGCTGGAGGTGCGTGAAATTCGCCTGACAGCCCGCAATAAATTCGCGCTGTTCGGACTCCATTGGAGCGCCTACCCCGCGCGCATCGAGGACGCGTACGAGCGGGAAAAGGCCTTGCTGGACCCGAAGGTGGTCCCGTCCAACCTGCTGGCGCTTCACGGCGCTCGCATCCACACCATCCTCGAGGCCTATGAGAAGGCGTGGGATTCACTGCGGTACAGAGCGTCGCGCCGGGCACACCGCGCCGTCATCGTCTCCGAGGACGCGCTCGACAACGCCGTGGCGCACTACCTTGAGCAGGGCCGAACCGCGAACCTGAGGGGCGACCGCGAGCACGCATTGGATTGTCTCCGACGGGTCATCGACATGAACCCCAAGGACAGCGAGGCAACTGAGCTGCTCAGCGCCCTCGGCGCTGAAATCGACACCGACGTCTGACACACAAATCCGGCGCAGCTGCGCCGCTTGGAGGGGGTCTACAGATTCGGACCGAGCCTGGCCAAGCATCGTCGTCGTGGGTGTTCCTGGCGCAAGGAAGCATGTCCTCGACATGCGCCCGCGAGAC
>CALBXO010000121.1 GCA_937890335.1 uncultured Pseudomonadota bacterium
GGGCGCTGGTGGTGGGCTGCGGACTTGGTGATGACGCTGAGGCGCTTGCCGGTGCCGGGGCGCAGGTGACGGCTTTTGATGTCGCACCGTCGGCGATTGCCTGGGCCAAGCAGCGGTTCCCCCAGACGAGCGTCGAGTACCTCGCCGCAGATTTGCTGGCCCTCCCGTCCGAGTGGCACGGGACGTTCGACCTCATCTTCGAGTGCTACACGCTTCAGGCGATGCCCTGGGAGCTGCGCAGGCACGCGATTCCGAGCTTGCCGCCCCTGCTCGCACCGGGCGGGCGGTTGCTGGTCGTGTGTCGCGGCGCGGACGATGGGGACTCCGGGAACGGGCCGCCGTGGCGGCTGAGCTGGGAGATGTTCGCGCCCTGTCTGGAGGCTGGACTCATCCTGGCGAGATTTGACGACTTCATGGACGAGGAGGAGCCGCCGGTGCGGCGCTTCATCCTGGAGTTCTTGCGCGCGACCGAGGGGGCGGTGCCCGCGGTGTCGGACAGTGTGCGCGCCCAGGTGGCGGTGTTGGAGGGCCTGCGGGCCAGGCACAAACAGATTGTTTCGGAGATGGTCAGCCTGGGGTCGTTCGAGCGGTGGGGCAACCCGTCGTCGGAGGAGATGCAGGCTGCGGTGGCTGCCGCTGGGGTTCAGGCCGGCGAGCGGGATGAGGTGGCGCGGATGTTGGATGCGGCGGTGGAGGAGGACCGGGCGTCAGGGGGCGCGGCTGTGGCGGCGTGGTCGCGATTGCACGTGTATCTGTTGGAGGGGCTCCTGCGTGGGATGGATCGCGACGCGGACGCCACCACGCGGTACTGCGCGACCAGGGAGCGGCGGCAGTGGCTGCGGTTTGGAGCCGGTGGCGACTCGATGCCGGACGTGAACAGCCACTACATCCATCACGATCCGGACGGCTACGCCGCGGTGTTTGGCCCCGTGCTCGGCGTGGATTCTGGCCGCTGAGCCGACCGACTCCGCGGCCACCCCCTGCCACTTCCGCACACGACCGCAGGCGCGGGTCCGTTGCGGCCTGGTTGGCGCGGGCGCCCGCAAGCCCAACCCCGGCTGTGGCGCTGCCGGCGGGGTTCAATTTGCGCCCCCGATTCCAGGTCCACGGTGTGCCAGCGGGCGTCATCCGGCGATGGCGGTCCACCACGCGGCGAGGTAGCCAAGGTACCAGAGGGCACCGACGGCCACGGCGAGCAGTGCGATGAGCCACGGCAGTGTGGAGCGCTTGGGTGCGTACGGGTCGTCGAGGCTGCGCTTGCTGCCATCTGGAAGCTGCGCGATGTGGGTGAGCGTGGCGCCAAACGGCACCGACAGCTTGGCCCGCGCGTTGATGGCCCACCCGCTCGCGTCGAGCAGCGGAGCCAGGTTTCGCTGCCTGAGTTTGAGCCAGGCGAGGATCATGGAGGGGCCGGAGATGAGCAGGAGCACGCCGGCCAGCGCCAGCGGCATCTGCCACCAGGTCAGGCTCAGGAACGCCGCAATCACGATGCCGCCGGCGGCAGCAAGCGCTCCCACCGCGAGCCCTACGGCGGCGAAGATGCCGGCGAATTTGCCAATGTCGAAGGCCGGGGCTGGGGCGCCCGACGCGGCGCCCGCTGGAGCCCCCGGTTCAGCCGGTTTGGCCGCTGCCTGTGTGGACGAAACCCCAGCCGAAAGTTGCCCGTCCGCGGCCTTGTCCTTGCTCGCCGCAAACTTCTGGAGCTGCGCCTCGATGAACTTCGCGACGCGTTTGTACGGCGACCAGAAGGCCTGGCGGATGCTGATGGGGTTGGCCGCGATCTTCACGATGGTGGCGTCCCAGTCCACACCGTCTCGGTCGTAGAACACGCCGTTGCGCCCCAAGGTGAGGAAGTCCGAGTCGCCGTCCGTGAAGGCGGCTGCGACTGTCCGCGTTTTGCCGGTGCTCTTGTGGGTGCATGTGCAGTACGCGAGGTTGATGTAGCTCTGTGCCGCCATCGGCGCGTGCTTGGCGGCGTCCTCCACCGCGATGACCAGGTCGCAGCTGCGCCCATCCAGGAAGAGGGTCCCTACCTGAAACGACGCCAGGTCGCGCTTGCTGTAGAAGTCCCGGAAGGAGACGAAATTGTTGAGAAGCGCGTCCAGGTCGCGGTAGAGGCGCACGGTGCGGTCTACCATTTCCAGGGCTTCGGCCTCGGGCCGCAACTCCTCGTCGGCGGCGATGAGCGCCTCGATGTCGGCGCGGTAGGAACCACTGAGCAGCTCCTGCAATCGCTCGACCCCGAGGGCCTCGACCTCGGCCCCGGCCTTGTCGGCGACGCAGGCTCGGTGGGCGTCAAACCGGGCTACGAGGCCGCGCCAATCTCCGAGGGTCAGTTGATCCAGCTCGCCCAACAGGGGCTCGATCGCCAGTTGGCGGACAGCGTCTACGCGGCTGGCCCAGGCGGGATTCAGGCCGTCCCCAAGTGGTAGCGCAGCCCCGGGCGTGACCGTCGCAAGCGGGAAGTCGGCGATGGCTTCGTCGTCCGCTCCGATGGTGCCCTTGGCGATCTCGGCCCATTTCTCCGCAGAACCGGCCAGATGCTCGATGGAGCGCGCGTCGAAGGCGGCGGCCTTGCACCGCGCGAAGTAGTCCTCGACCTTGGCGTTGACGACGTCGATCGTGGCCAGAGCGGCCGCCGTCTTGTCCCCCAATGGTAGGACGGCGTCTCCTTCTGCGACCACCGCCTCCCACCACGTGGCATAGGCGGCTGCGGCGGTGAAGAAGGTCTCTACGGTCTCCAGCGTGACCCCAGCCTCGCCATTGCTGTCGTCCACGCCCCCCACGGAGGCAACCACCTGCTCGATGGCGAGGGCGATGTCCTCGCGGCGGGCGGCGGATGGTGGAATGATGCCGTCCCCATTGAAGCGTGTCGCGGCGAAGACGGCCTGCGTATCAACGATGTCGTCGATGCTGATCGCGTCGAGGTCGCGCTTTCCGAGCTCCGTGATGATCTGCTCCGCGGACTCATAGACGGCCGCCGCGTCCGCGTCGTCGAGGTTGAGCGCGCCCAACGGGAGCGTGTCAGACCGATCGCCGATGCGCGAGGGGTCCTTGAGCACTTTGCACATCCATTGCGTCGCCGCGACGACCTCCGGCGCGCGAATTCGCTGGTCGCTGTTCGCGTCGACCACCGCCAGCGTTCGCTCGTCGAACTCGAGACCGGTGGTGGGGCATGCCAGCGCAACCCATAGTTTTTGATCGAGCTCGCCAAGCCGCTCGAGGTCGATGGAGCGGTCAAGCGTGACCTGGTCAAAGCCGCCGACGCGAATGAAATTCCATGGATGAGACTGGGTGGGTTGCATAAACGGCTCCTCTTGGGGTGTCCGCAGCAATTGCGACTGCCGTGCCACCTGATTCTGTCTCGACGCTGTCGCCGCCGGTGAGTTTTGATGCGGTTGGTGCCCGACGATGTCGTCTGAGAACGGGGCGCCACGTGTCCCAGAACGCTACACAGAACGCTCCAGAGATTCGCCGTTGTGCACGGCCACCCGCGCGGGTCGGACGAGCGTTCCGTCGGGAAGGCTGAATCCCACCTCCAGGACCTGGGCAATGGTGTCTGCCTCACCGCCGGGCAGGGCTGCGATGGCCTCATGCCGGTGGGGGTCAAACGCGTCGCCCGAGGTACCGAAGGGAGTCGCGCCGGCCGAGGCCATCTGCTGAAGGACGAGCTCGCGGGTTCGTACGGTACCCTGCATCCAAGGATCGTCCGCGGCGAGGGTGGAGGTCTCAATGGAGCGCTGGACCGTGTCGTGGACGGCGGCGAGCCCCAGTAGTCGCGCCACGCGCTCCCTGCGAACACCCGCCTCGATCTCGGCCTGCTCGCGCCGACGGATGTTGGCCAGATCGGCGGCGTAGGCCTGCGCGCGCCGCTTCCACTCGCTGGCTTCGTGTTCGGATTCCGCCGCCTGCGTGGCCGCGTCCGTCGTAGGAGTTGCGGTGGCGGCGGCACGCAGCGCTTCGAGTTCGTCCCGGGCGCGGTCGGCCTCCTGCCGGGCCTCGCGTGCCTCGCCCTGGGCCCTCTCCACCTGCGCCCAACCTCGCTGGGCATCATCGCGGAAGACCTGCGCCTCATTGCGGTAGCGCTCGAGCTCGGCGCGCAGCGCCTCCAGCGAGTCCTCGCTGCTCCTGTTGGGCTCCGTGCGCGTAACCGCCCGCTCCAGTTGTTCCACGCGCGCCGCGGCCGACCGCGCCTGGTTCTGCAGGACCTCGCCTGCGTGCTGAAGCTTCTGTGCCTCGTCCGTCCGAGACGCGAGGGCCCCGCGCAGGGCGTGGATCTCCTGTTCAGCGCGGCGCAAGAGCGCCTCGAGTCGATCCCGTTCGCGTGCGACGCGCTCGGCGACTTCCAGCGGTACCACCGGATCGCGCCCGAGGTGGCGCAGGGTTCTCCAGTCTCTGGGGTTCATGGGGCCTCCCGTCATGCAGACCGCAACGTAGGCGCGGTGGGCTGGGCGGCAACTGCTCAGGCTGCGGAGGACTCGGCGCCGAAGAGCATCGCGTGGAAGAAGGCGCTGTGGTTCGAGTCGTAGATGGCCGCGGTTCGCACGTGCAGGGGGCGCACATCCGGGTCCTTGAGGAACTCACGGTGCAGGAACCGGCGCGCCTCGAGTCGTCCCCAGCCTTCGCCCTCGAAGTTCGAGTAGAGGGCCAGATCGAGGGTGCGGCCCTCGATGGTGAAGGGCGTGACGCCGGTGATCCCGTGGGCGGGCGGGTCCAGCCCCATGGGCGAGCCGTGGGCGAGGTTCATCAGCGAGCAGTTGAGAAACTGAACGCAGTCGCTGTGCTCGGCGATGAACGCGCGCGTCGCCTCCGCGTCCTCATGCACCTCGCGCGGGGTCCCGAACATCAAGAACGCGTGCACCATGATCCCGGCGGCGCGGAGGTTGCGCAGGATGGCCGAGACATCATCCACGTTCTGGCGTTTGTCCATGCCGTCGAGCAGGCGCTGGCTCGCCGTCTCGAGTCCGAGCTTGAGCATCCGGCAGCCACCCTGGGCCAGCAGCTGTGTCAGCGACGGCTTGCGAAGGACCCGCTCGAGCCGGCTGAATCCGTACCACGTGTACGGTCGGTTGTTGTCGATGATGTGCTGCGCCACGCCCACCATGGTCCGCGGGGGCAGAGCCGAGTCGATGAAATGGAAGTGCTGGACTCCGTAGCGCTCGTGGATCTCGTCCATGTCCGCGGCCAGGCGCGGCACCTGGGCGACCCGCAAGAGCGTCTCCGGATTGACCACCTCAGGGCAGAATGTGCACCGGTTCCAATAGCAGCCGCGGGCAGTGACCATCGCAGCTGTGCGCACCGGCGAGAAATACAGATCCCAGCGAGCCCACGAGTAGTCGGGCGCCGGCACCTCCGACAGCGCGTGGACCTTCTTGGTCGGGTTCTTGTGCACCCGGCCGTCCACGTCTCTCCAGATGAGATTGGGCACATCCTCGCCGCAGACTCCGTCTGCTCTGGCCAGCGCCAGCAACGGCAGCTCCCCCTCGTACGGAATGATGGAGTCGCCCAGCTCCAGCAGGTGGGTGTCCTCCACGATGTCCACCCACGCCGAGATGAGCTCGCCGCCGAGCGTGACATGCACATCGGGCAGGGCGGTTTTTATCATGCCGGCAAGCACGGCGCCGGGTATCAGCTGGCTGCGGAAGATGAAGCTCAGGCCAACGACGCTGGGATTGAGCGCCGCGATGCGCGGGATGAGGACGTCCCTGAACCAGGGGAAGAAGAGGTTGTCCTCCGGCGCTCGCGCGGCGTCGAGGACGGAGCCCGAGTCCATGTCGCAGTAGCGGGTGTCCTCGTAGTTGGAGAGCGTCGCGCGGATGTGCGGGCTGGTGGCTGCTGCGGCCACCCCAAGGGCGCGGTTCAGGCTGGTGACGGTGGTGCGGTACCGGTTCTCGTCTTCGTAGGCGTACCAGCTGCGCAGGCCCGCCTTGAGGCGGTCGATCTGGCGGCGCAGCGTGGGCCAGGCGCGAAACTCCCGGTTGGCGGCGACACCGCCAGCGGCGGCGACCATGGCATCAATACGGTCCGCATTGAGAATCCAGTCCTGCGCCTCCACATTGGCGTCAATGCACTCGCACGGCACGTCGTGGAGTTCCAGGAACGCCTTGAGAGTGGCGATGCCGAGCAGCGGCTCACACGCCTTCTCCATGGGGGGAGAAACGAGCACCACGGGACGGGTTTTGGCTGACGTGTTCACGGGCGCACCCTAGCACATTTTGCGGGCGCGTCACCCCGCCCGCGCGCGCCCGCGAATCTTGTTTCACCCGCGGGGCAGGTCCGCTAGTGTGGGCGTGCACTGGCGCGCTGCCACGGCGCGCTGCACCACGGATTGGCATGCCTGCCTCCCGACCACTCCTCTCGCTCGGCGTCGCGTCGTTGATCCTGCTCGCGTGCTCGGCGGCGTCTTCCCAGGAGCTTGTGCACCGTTTCCAGGCAGGGCCGGACATTCTCTACGCCGAGGGGACCCACAACAACGGGCGCGACAAGTTGGAGATTCAAGCCGTTGGTGTGGACGCCCGCTACCTGCCATCTGTGCGCATCACTCCCAATCTGCGGCTCGCAGGTGAGCTGAGTGTGGGGTTTGCCGCGCCCGGCGACGTGCAGTTCAACGGCGAGACGCGGCAGGGGAACCTGACAGTGTCGGCGTTTGGTGGTGGCGGGCTCCTGTGGGACGGCGGGGCCTGGTACAGCGCGCTGACCGTGGTCTACGGCGCGTCCAAGGAGTCCGTGGCGGCAGACGGCAGCGAATGGCTGACCATCGGCGCGTTTCCCATGGTTCGCCTGGCGACCGGGGTGAGGTTGGTCCCGTTGGGGCGGGGACACCTGGAGCTCATCCTGTCTGGCGGGATCGGCTTCCCCGAGGGTCGCTACTCCGCCCAGGAGTGGACTCTGGCCCGGGCGTCGGTTGCGCTGGGTTTTGCACGCTAACGCCGATCCACCCGCGCGCTCCTTCGGGTCGGGGGGACTAGAACCAAAGCCATCGTGGTGGCGCTGGGACCCACGGTTTCTCGTAGTGGTCGGGGTCCGGCTTGAACGGGAGGCTGGAACCACCCAGCACGAGGACGCCCCGCTTGCCCACGAGGACGCTGTGACCGGACCGGCCGACGGGCATCTTCCGCACTTTGCTGAACGTGCCACGGGCGGCGTCGATCACGTAGGCGCCGTCCAGTGTGAAGGGCAGGGCGCCGTCCGTGAAGACATCGCTGCCGCCGGTTACCAGGACCCGACCGTCCGCGAGCAGACACGTGGCGTGGCTGGATGGGGCGTACGGGGCGCGGCCCAGAGCCTTCCATGTGGAGGTCTTGGGGTCAAAGAGATCCACAGCGTCGGTGGCAGACCCCACTCCGTCTATCTCGCCCCCTGTGATGAGGACGCCCGCCGCAGTGAGAATGGCGTCCTGTCCGTAGCGCGGCGTCGGCAGGCTTCCGGCCGGTAGCCACGCCTTCTTGTCCGCGCTCAGCCTCCAGGCGGGTGTGAGGCCGAGGGCATCGTCGGGGCCCTGCTCGCGGGCTTCGTTGGTTCCGCCCGCGACCAGGATGGAGCCGTCTGGCAGCGCGGTGGCCGTGTGCAACCAGCGCGGTTCTGGCAGCGGTGGAAGCGCTGTCCAACTTGTTGCGCCGGGGGCGAGCCACAGGGCGGACGCCGTCTCCGGCGCGTCAAAGCCTTTCGTCCCAGGCTTGTCCGCGATTCGGCCGCCGATCACCACAATTGCGCCGTCGGCAAGCAGCGTCGTGGTGTGGATGAGCCGCCCTTGTGGCAGGGGCGGCAGGTCCTTCCAGGCGTTGTCTTTGAACTGGGCGCCCGTCTGTAGGGGGATGTTGTCGTGTTCCCCGCCGACCGCCACAAAAGTGTCCCCGCGGGCGTCCCATCGCGCGCGGGTCCCGACCGACGCCGGGGGCGCGGGCTGGACCGTCCAGACGGGACGCTTGGAATCCAACGTCACGCCCCAAAGCGCCAGCGCGTCCTCGCCGGCTACCACGTAGCCTGTGCCTGCATGTTGGGCGGTGAACACAACGGGGCCCAGCGCGGGTGTGCCCTTGAGATCCTTCCACTTCCAGCGGGACGGAGGGCTCGCATGCGCGGAGGCGGCCCCCACCACGAGGGCGATCACACAGGCAAAGACAGGCAGCGGTCGGGTCATGATAGAGCGGACAGGGTCGTGCGGAAGGCCCGCGGTTCGAGCAGAAAGCCCAGGTGGGTAACGCCTTCCAGCAGGATGTTGTTCGCGCCCTCCACCGTCGCGCTTCGCGCCGGCACGATGAGCATGTCAGCGTCGCTCCAGAGGCATGTGAGTTCCGGCCAGCCGGGGCCCTTGGGCCACGGGGTCTGCCCGCGCAGAGTCTCGGCGATGGTCTCCGAGTCCGGGCGCAGGGCCCGCACCACGTCCGTGGCCAGGTAGCGCGCTGTGTGGGTGCCGCCGTGGGGACTGCCCAGTGTGACGAGCCGCGCGATCAGCTCCCGGACTTTGGGGTCTTCCAGGGCGACGCGGGTGACCACGCCGCCAAGGCTGTGCGCGACGATGTCGATGGATGCCTCGCCCAGCTCGTTGACACGCGCCACTTCCTGAAGGAACGCGCCCAGCCGCTGCGCCTTCTCGGGGATGGAGCCCAGGTCACCCATGCCGACGGCGTAGCGTCGCTTTCGACCTTGGAGGTGAAACCAGGTTGCCATCGCCAGGAAGTTGCCTCGCCGCCCGCCCAGGCCGTGCACAAAGACCACCGTCCGGTGGCTGTCGTCGGGCTGCGCCACCACAGGAGTTTCCCCGGCGGTCAGGTAGCTGAAGGCCATCAGTGGCATCTGCGCAAAGTGCCGACGCAGGTCAGGATCGATCGCGCGGGCAGCGTCAGCGACGGCCTTGCCCGCTCCCATTGCTGCTTTGCCGATGGCCGCACCCACACGGGCCCAGCCGCCGGTCCTGGGCGGCGCGGCGAACGACTCCCATTGGCTGACCGTGCGCTGGATGTTGGCCAGGGCCGTTCCCTGTAGCCGCGGACGCTCGTCCTCGTGGGTCAGGAACTCCAGGCCGCTGGTGAGATCGTGGAGGCGGGCCCGCGCGCGCCAGTCCGGCGGGAGCGTCACCTCCGTCTGCTCCTGCCAGCCCATCGCGACGGCGTCCGCGAACTCCGGCGGCACCGGCCCATTTCGGTCTCGCAGGAGGTTGCCAAAGTCGGCCATGGGGTTGCCAGCATGGGCCCACTCCCAATCGACGACCGCCGCGACCTTCCCATGGTTCACGATGACATTGGTCGGGTTGAAGTCGCCGTGGACGAGGCAGGGCGGAAACCACTCGTCGTCCAGATGGGCCGTTCGCTCGATCAGCTCGGCGAGTTCCTGCCACAGCGCGTCGCCAAGGCGCGCACGCACATGCGGGTTCTCCATGCACAGTGAGAGGAAGTTCCGCTCAGCCCCGTCGCTGCCCGCGAACCTCCAGGGCTCGACCGTCATTTCGGGTGTCAGTTGGCCCCGGGTGGGGAAGCCAAAACTGTGGATCAAGCCGAGAGTCCGGCCCAGCTCCACCCCGAGCTCCGGGGTCCAGATCTGCGCGGATGAGAGCTGGTCTCCGGGGACCCACTTCGTCAGGTAGAACGAGTGGTCGGCGTCGTCGGCGTCGACGTCGGCGTACAAGACTTCCGCGACGGGTACCACCGGGCCGACCGCCCGGAGGATGGCCACTTCCTTGGCCGCCGTCTTCGGGCCGCCGGCGACGAGGCGCAACCTCAGGGACCCCGCGCGCTCCGCGAGGCGGACGCGGTAGTTCGTGTTGGACTTACCGTCCGCGACGAGGCTCAGTTCCACAACGCGCGCGTCTGGGAACGCGTGGGCGACCAGCGTCTCGACTTCGGCGGCGCGGAGGGCTATCAGGGGGTGGCGTCGTTCCGGCATGGATGCACGGTACCCGCTGCGAAACACTTTGACGATGAACGAGAAAAAACAGCCACCGAGTTGGAAACCGCTGGCGGCTGCCGGGGCCGTTGGCGCCGTGCTTCTGCTCGTGCTGGCCGGGGTCAAGCTGAGCGGCAAGGACGACGTCGCGCCGCCGGTCGCAGCGCCCTTGGCGTCGGAGCCGGAGGCGGTACCCAAGCCTGACCCCGCTCCCCCACGGAACCTCACGACGTGCCTGGAGACCGGTGCCCAATGCGGCGCGCCCCTGCCGTTGGTGGTGCTCCCCGGCAAGCCGGTGCCCCCCTCGGGCTACCGGAGTCTGCGGCGGATGCGCGTGTGGCCGGCGGCTGGGGGCACCCTGCGCGCTGCACTCCAGACAAACCCGCACCAGGGAGTTGGGGACAAGGCATTGGTGCTCGCCGA
The DNA here is from genome assembly GCA_937890335.1 of uncultured Pseudomonadota bacterium. Lineage (GTDB taxonomy): Bacteria > Myxococcota_A > Bradymonadia > Bradymonadales > CALBXO01. The sequence goes on from CALBXO010000121.1 coordinate 10,306, forward strand.
GCTGTCCACCGACGGATCGGTCGCCACGATTCTCCCCCCCGTTGCCCACGGCGCCCGGGCGCATTGGGTCGGCGACGCCGCGTGGATCATCGCCACGCCCAACCAGCAGATCTGGACGCTTCACAAATATGCCCAGGGTGCCTGGACGGAGGTCGGCCGGTTGGACCCCCACCGGACCGCCGAGGGCATCGCCGCGACCCCAGACGGCGCCGCTGTGGTCTACCTCCAGGCGGACACCGCCGCCGTGGCCGCCCGATTTGACGGCGAGGGCGGTGTAGAGACCGTCTCCCTGCTGCCCCAGGGGCTCCCCTGGCTCAGGACACATTTCAGCGACTCCGGCGACATTGTCGCGCTGCGCTCCCGCGAAGCCGAGGACAAGGAGAGCCCCCCGCGGCTCGAGGTTGCCTTTCTCGCCGCGGGCAGCGACACGCCACAGGTCACGGAGACGACGATCCCGGAGTTGGGCTTCGACAAGGTTGGGTTCGTCGTCGAACACTGTTTTTCGGGGTCGGATATGTGGGCGCTACTGGACGGCCACATCCTCATGGTCAGCCATGACACCGGCCGGAGCTGGTCGCGCGGGCACACCTACGCGCGGGAGGAGAAGATTCACGGGGTCTCCATGGCATGCGCAGCGGGCGAGCTCGTGCTGGCCGGCATCGGGCCCAACTCCAAGGCGTGGGTGAGCACTTGCACGAAGGAAGGTGGGTGCACCGCGCTCACCGCCCTCGGCGGCGTGCACGCCCATTGGGTGAGCGCACACGAATCTCGCCGGGTGCTGTGGCGGCCGGCAGGCGCTGTGCGGGTGGGACTCAGCCAGGTGGTGGCCGACGAGGTGACGGTCGAGAAGGTGTCTGTGGCCTCCGGTCTGGACGATGCGCGCAAAGCGCTCCAGGTCGTCGCGATCGATGGTCGCTGGTTCCCGTTCTGACGGGGGGTCTCGAAGCTCGGCCCCGGCCCGCCCGCGAGCCCGGACAGGCCGCGGCCCCCGATCTGACAGCTATTGTGGACAAGACTCGGTACTGCACCGGACCCGGCCGCCAGTCGCGTAGCACACCACATCGTGGTCTGCGGCGAGGACGTCGATGGCACCGGTCTCCAACGTGAGCGGGGCGCTGTGCGGATTGCGCACCAGCGCGCCGTCTGTCGCCATCCAGGCGTAGTCGCCGGCGGCCACCTGCGCCGCGGTCTCCGCGAGCACCTCCACGCCGGAGATCGACACCCACGCCGCCCCCCACGGGCCGCCGGCGAGGGCGGAGTCGCCGTCGATGGATCCGGCGGTCGTCGCCCGGTTCTGCGGCAGACCGTGATCCAGATCCCAGGTGTCCGTGGTCGTGTCGGTGTTGCGCCTCGCGAAGCCGCCGGGCTTGGGGCTGACGCCAATGGCCTGCTGGTCAATGGCCATCCAGGCCGCGCCATTGGCCGCGAAGTCGATGTCGCCGAGCTGGAAGCTGAACAGTGGGTCGCACTGCGCTCCGGGCGACGCGCAGCTCTGCCAGCCGGCGTAGGAGGCCCATCCCCAACCGTCCACCGTATGGGTGGCGCCGCCTGGAGTGCCCGCCCACAGCTCACCGTCGGGCGCGACGGCCACCGTGAGGATGCGGCCGTCGTGCAGGTCGGTCCCGTCGCGGTCATGGCGCGTCCAGGCCCCGTCGGGCGCGCGCTTGCTGGCCCCACACTGCCCGGTCTGCGTGTCCGCGCACAGCGCCATTGCGTGCCCGACCCAGATGGTCCCGTCGCTGGCGATGGCAATGTCGGCGACCTCGTCCGACGCCATGCCGTCCGCGGCGCCGAAGGACAGCGAGTCCCCGCTGCGGAAATCGTAGAGCGTCAGGCCCTGGTGACCGATGACCACGCTGTTGGCGTCGGGAGAGATTGCCATTGCCGTGACCCCAGCGAGGGGGATGTCGGCAAGCTGCACGCAGTCCTGCGATTTGCCCCCTGGGTCCTCTCCGCAACCTGCCGGCAGGAGGGCGATGATGATGATGAGTTTGCGCATGGCTTGTCCGTAGCGTGCCCGCCGTCGGCGCGTCCAGTCCGCTTGACGTGAGGACCAGCGGCAACGTTGCGCGCATCATGGGCGAAAGCTATCACAGCAGACAGGCTCGCGCGACGGCGCCCGCACGACGCGGGGGCGAACGGGGGTGGTCGTGAATTCGTCCAGGCAGAAACTGTGCATCGCGCTCGAGGGCAGCTGCGTCTTCTTTGCGCTCCTTGGCGCGACCGTGGCCGTCGCGGGCGATTCCTCCCTCTTCGCCACCTGGAACACTGCGCTGGGCCAGGCTCTCTACGGTGCGCCCGCGTTCCCCCAGGACCTGGGCGACCTGCGCGCGGTGTTGTTGGCGATCCTCGGCGGCTCGATCGCTGGGAAATGGACGGCTGCCTGGTTCCTCGCCC
>CALBXO010000122.1 GCA_937890335.1 uncultured Pseudomonadota bacterium
GCGTCGCCCAGATCGATGAACAGTCGCTCAACGGTGATGAGGACGTGGCCCTGGTCCGGCCCAGCTTCACCGACAGCGACATGAAGCTCCTGACCCTGATGGCCGGCCAGATGGCGGGCGCCGTCTCGGCAAACCTCCACCGTGAGGAGCGGGAGAAGGAGGAGCGGCTCGCGTCCATCGGGCAGATGCTCAGCGGCGTCATCCACGACTTCAAAACCCCGGTCACGATCATCTCGGGGTACGTCCAGCTGATGGCCTCACAGGACGACCCGGAGATGCGGCAGGAGTACGCGCGCAGCGTCCTGTCCCAGTTTGACCAGCTCAACAAGATGACCAAGGAGATCCTGGCGTTCGCTCGGGGCGAAGCCAGCATCCTCTTCCGGCGCGTCTTCCTGAGAAAGCTCACCGCCGAGCTGGATGAAGTGCTCGGGCGGGACCTCGGCGAGCGCGGCATCAAGCTCATCATCAACACCGAGTACGGCGGCGCCGCCAAGATGGACGACGTCAAAGTGAAGCGCGCTTTGTTCAATCTGGCGCGCAACGCGGCGGAGGCCATGCCAGACGGCGGGACCTTCTCCATCAACATCCATACCGAGGGCGACGAGTTGATCTTCAGGGTGTCCGACGACGGGCCGGGAATTCCCGAAGAGATTCGCGGTTCTCTGTTCGAGTCCTTCGTCACCCAGGGCAAACGCGATGGAACCGGTCTTGGGCTCGCGATCGTCAAGAACATCGTCGAGCAGCATCATGGAAGCATCCAGGTTGAAACCGCCACTGGACGTGGCACCACCTTTGTCCTCCGTCTGCCGTTGGAGCAGGAGTAGTGCCTTTGTGTGCCTGGCGCTCGTTTGGGCCTGCGATCGCCCAGCGACCGCCCCGGATCCGGCGCCAGTGAACGCAACACCGGCACCGCCCGAGGGTTCACCCGCCAAACCCACGCCCGATGTGGTCCCGCCGGCGGAGCCGGCACGCCTCGTGGAGTTCCAACCCGCGTCCGCCGAACAGGACGCCCTGCTGCTTGCGGGCAAGAAGGCCTTGGACGCCGGCGACGACGCGGCCGCGCAGCGCGCCTTTGAGCAACTCGCCGCGTCCGGACCCATCTCCGGCACCCGCGCTTCCGGGACCATCGCGCTCGCTGACCTCTACCTGGACCAGGGCAAGGTGGAGACCGCCGTCAAGGTGCTGACCGACCTGCAGCCGCTCGCGCCGCCGCACGCGGAGCTCGCCTACGTGCTCGGACGGGCGCAGAAGGCCGGGGGCCAACGTGAGGCCGCCATCTTCTCCTACCGCGAGGCTCTTCGGCTCCAACCCTTGTTGCTGCAAGCCCACATCGAGATTGGCGGGATGTACGGCGAGCTCGGTGAGGCGGACCTGGCGGCGAAGTCGTTCCTCGCGTATGAGACCGCTGTCTACCGGTACGCCAAGATTCTTGAGGACGCCGACGCACACCCCACGGACAAGTTGAAAATCTGCGACGCCTTCAGCTTCCTGCCGGACGACCGCGCCGGGCAGGCGTTGTTGGGCGCCCTGCAGGACAAGCACCGGGACGTGCAATTCGCGGCGGCCGAAGCGCTCGGGGAGGTCGGGACCCGGCCGATGGTCCCGCAGCTGCGGGCGCTGGCGGAGACAACCAAAGTCGACGACCCACGGCTGGCCGCGGCCCTGTTGCAGAGCGCGACAAGAATCGAGACCAGCCCCGATGACGACGAAGACCGCATCGGACCCAAGACCCTGGACGCGCCCCCGGATGGGACCGACGCCGACGCAGACGCCGGCACACCGGCCGCAGACGGGGGCGACGCCAAGTGACAGAATCGAGGGGCAGATGATCCAGATCCGGCTGGAACTCAAAGACGGGGCGCGCAGAGACTATCGATTCTCGCGCTCCGTGGTGAACGTGGGGCGATCTCCGCTCAACGATGTGGAAGTCGAAGACCGCGCGGTCTCTGTGCGGCATGGCGTTTTGCGCCTCCGTGATGGGCGCCTGGCCTTTGAGGACCGAGACAGCCTGGGAGGCACCCGGCTTGAACGAGGCGGCGGCAGCTCCGATGTCCACGGCGACTGCGAGGTCGCGCCGGGAGACGTGCTGGTGCTCGGAGGGTCCGCGCGGCTCGTAATCCTGGACGCCGAGGAACACTCCACGATGGGCGACCGGTTCCGGCACATGGCGTGGCCGGACGCGGGGTCGGTGCCCGAACGCGCGCGTTCTGTCATCGATACTTTGACGGAGTCGCTCCTCGTCGAACCCGAGCGGATTCGACTGATCAACGGCGCCGCGGCGGTGTTCGCAGCGGGCCTCGGCGCCGAGATCCTGGAACTGGGCACTCTGCGCGATCTGACGCGGATGCCCGCGGTGTCGATGCTTTCAGGTGGCGAGCTGCGGCCGGGGGCCCTCGGCGTGCCCGCCGCGGACCACGAGCGACTCCTCAGGTGGTTGCGCGCCGGCGGCTTGGTTCATCACCCGCACAGGGACGGTCATCGTCTGTACCTGGGCGGTCCGTCCGGCGGCAAGGACAACGACGACGCTCTCGTCATCCACCTGCGGGCGACGGGCTACGCGGAGCAGGATCTCCTGGACCTTGGCCGGCCGCTTGCGGCGATGATCGCGGCGGTGGGCCGCGCCGAGCGCACGCTGGAACACATCACCGCGGTGGAGGCTGAGAACCGTTACTTCAAGGATCGGCAGCGCCGTCACTATCTGTTCAAGGAGCTCGTCACGGAGTCGCCCGTCATGAAGCGCCTGTACCACAGGCTCAACACCATGGTGGACAGCTCGGGCCCCGTCCTGCTGGCGGGGGAGGCCGGGACCGGCAAGCAGATGGTCGCCCGCGCGCTGCATCACCTCGGTCCCCGCCAGGCGGGGTTGCTCGTCACCGGCCGGTGTGGGGGCGACGATGGCGCTCTCGCGATCGAACTGTTTGGCACCGCGGCGCGAGGTGACGAACCTGCCCGCCCCGGTATCTTCGAGCTGGCAGACGGCGGGACCGTCTACCTGGACGAGCTCGCCCGGATGCCCCGATTGCTGCAGGCGCGCCTCGTGAGGATGATCCAGGAGGGCGAGATCCGCCGAGAGGGCGAGGAGGTTGCCAGGCGCGTCGATGTGCGCCTGGTCCTCGCCACGCACCACGACTCCGAAGAGCTCGTGGCCGCGGGGAGAGTGCGCCAGGATCTGTTTGGCGCTCTGCGGGACAACGTCCTCACCGTGCCGCCGCTGCGCGAGCGACGGGAGGACATCCTTCCATTGGCCAAACTCTTCGCGCGGGTGTTCGCGGGGCGGTATGGCAGCGGCGAACCCGTCTTTGCGTCCGACGTCGGGGAGGTGCTCTGGCACCATCCGTGGCGCGGCAACGTGCGCGAGCTGCAGTCTGCAGTGGAGAGCGCCGTCCTCAAGCGCGGTGGCGAGCCACTGCGCGGCGCCGACTTCTAGTATTCCTGCCCGGCCGCGGCCAGATCGCTGCAGTCGTTCAACGCCTCGCCGGGCGCGTCGCCAACGGTGTCAGTCCGTCTCGAGCGCGAACTCAAACTCGCCGTTGTCCGTGCGGAAGCCGGCCGGCCCGGTCAGCTCGAGCGCCTCTTTGGGCAGCTTGCCCTGCCAGGCGATCTGGCCGTCTGCGCGGACGGTCAAAGTGTCCCCAACGATGCGCGCGTCCAGCGTGTGGCCGCGGCCGTCATCAAACCCGGCGATGTCTTGCTGACGGGTCGCTTCCAGACGCCGGTAGCCTCTGGTCCCGCATTCCTCGTGGCGCTTGGCGGCGCCGTTGAGCTTGCTGGCTACGTAGAGTGCGGGATCTGACTCACGCCACATGATGTAGATCAGGTTGCAGCCATCCCGCGCCCTGAGCTTCAGCCCGATCTGGCGCACCAACTTTCCCGACGCCAGGGCCGCCGTGTCCTTGGAAGGGCCGTGGTAGACAAACTGCAGGCGCGCCCGATCGCCCGGGCTGTGGTCTACCACGCCACGGGTCTTGGCCACGAGGACGCGGAAGCGTCCGGCTGGCAGCGGGCGCACGTCGCCGAGCGTCATCCGCATCCGCGGCGTACCGGGCGCGCCGGAGCCCGCCAGGAAGGCGTCGATCTCGGCCAGCCGGGCCCGCAAGAACGCCGCGTCCGCGTTGAGGTCCATCTCCGTAAACCACAGCGCCTCTCGGTGGCGGCGCGCCACGCCGCTGTCGATGCCGTCGAGCAGTGTCCGGCGCTCGCGCACGTCGTTGAGCAAGACCGTCACTTCCTCCAGGCGCCCGGCTTCCACGGTCCGCACGCGCTGCAGGGTCCGAACCGTTCGGTCGATGCGCTCGCGCGCCGGGTTCGGACCGGCGTCGCGCCATTTTGCCAGGCCCTCGGCAGCCCGCCGGTTGGCGGCGGGTTGCCAAAGGACCCCAAGATTCAGCGAAAGCTGTGCGCTGGCCACAAGGGGAAGCTGGGTCTCCACGCCAAGAATGTTGTCGTACCCCACGTGCAACGAGGCGTCCCAGGCCCGCGACAGGCGCGTGTTTGCTCGGGCATCCTCCGCGTCGGCGTCCGCTGTGCGCCACGCCTGCAACAGGGCGGGAAAATCCGCAGGCGAGGGCCCCTCGGGACGGCCCTGAAGTTCGGCGAGTTTGAGATCCGCGGCGCGACGGCGCTCCCGCAGCCGCTCCACGCGCAGGGCGGAGGCGTGCTGCTGGGCGGCGGTCGCGGTCCCACCGTTGACCTCGTCGTTCACGCGCTCCAGCATGGTCTGGGCGTCCTCGATCGCCCGATCCAGAACCTGGATCTCGGCTCCGAGGGCTTGTACCAGGCCGAGCCGATCGTTGAGGTCGGCAAAGCCACGCAGCTGGGCCTCGGCGGCAAACCGGGCGCACATCGCCTCCGCCTCCGTCCGCAGTGCCGACGCCCGGTGCAGACCGCCAAAACTATAGCGAGCGCCCGCGGTGACGCGCAGGGACGGGTCGAGGGTCAACCCGTCGTCCCGCTCCCCCCCAGAGGTCTGCACAACCGCCCCGCGCGCGATGAGCTCGGGGGACAGGAGCAGCGCACGGTTGGCGTCGGCGGCTCCCATCAGCCACTCACAATAGCCGGCGACCTCTTCTAAATCCTGCGCCTGCACCGCGGAGGCCGACAACAGCGATCCGAACGCCAGGGCGGCGCCCATCCAAGCCTTCAAAGCACCCACAGAGGCCTCCGACCGGAGAAGAGGGTCGCGTCCCGCGCCCACTCGGAGTCCTCCACATCAATCTCGACCATCAATCCCCGCACATCGCGGTTGTCGAGCGGGTGTTTGGCCGCCACCTCTCCATCCAGAACACCCTTGATGGTCCCGACCTTCGTGCAGCCCACCAGGTGCAGATGGCAGCCGTAGATCACGTCGCCGCGATCCACATTGTCCAGGTTGTCGTAGGGAACGAACGCGATGGTGACGCGGCCCTCCAGGGCGCGCAGGTACGGCGATTGCTGGATGTCTGCAAGGAGCGAGTCGTAGCGCGCCGCAGACTTGTCGATCAGGCCGAGTTGCGCTGTCAGGCTGATGTGTTTCTCGCGCAGAGCGGCCAGCTCGAGCTTGGCCTCTTCCGCCTGACGAACGAGCTCCAGGCCCTCCTGTGTTGCCACGTGCCCTCCCTTTCCCAGGAACGCATCCAACGAGTCCGCACGGACCTCCAGCTGCCTGGCCCGCCACTCGAGGTCGAGCGCCTTCTCCTGCGCCGTAGCGCCGGTGAGCTTCACCTGGGACAGGAGGTATTGGCCGCGGGTGAACGCCTCCTTGTCGATGAGGCGCCCCTTCTTGTGCTGATCGAGCAAATGCGTCTCAAACGCGTCGTAGCGGGCTCCCGAGCGAGCGATGTGCCGGTGGGCGCCGCCCATCTTCTTCTGCATGGCCCGCAGCGCGCCGACCTGCTCGCGGGTCAGGTCGCGCTCGCGACCCACCACGGTGTCCAACATCGCCAGGAACCGCTCCCGCTCCAGGATGGCACGGTCAGCCTGCTGAAGCTGGCCGTCGAGTTCGAGCTTCTCCGCATCGAGCTTCTCGCGAAGGTAGGCCTGCTGCGCCAATTGGCTGCGCAGGTTCACGACCCGGTCGTGGCTCGGCGACAAGATCACCGGCGCCATCCACGTGTCGTTGACGAGGTAGAAGAGGTTGACGACGAAGAACGACGCGAGCCCCACTAGGATCGCCGCCAGCGTGAAGAGGCCCACGATCTTGTAGAGATTCACGAGTAACTTATTGGCCTGCGCGGCAAGGTTTTGCATCATGACGAACGCCCTCCAGCCAGTGAAGGTCGCCGGGCGCGCTGCGGCTCGGCGGTGGGCTCAGTGCTCACAGCAGCGTGGCCACGCGTCTCCCAGCTTCCAGAATCCAATGTGAACAACGCCAGCGGCGTCAGCAGCAGGTAGGTGACCGGCATCACGGCGGCCATCCACAGAAAATTGAGCGGACCGACCCTGTCCTCCTCGGGCACGCCGGCCATCTTGAGTCGGTACAGCGCGCCAAATCCGGCGACGACGCCCACGTGGATCACCATCGCATTCCAAAAGCTGCCGGTGGCGAGAGCGTGAAGAATGACCGCCGGGTAGGCGAGCATGAGCGCCGCGAGGGAGAAGTAGTGGAGGGACACCGCGGGGTGCATTCGCCACACGTGGGAGATGCCGCCGAGGTAGTCGACCAGGTTGGAGCGGCGCCAGCGCAGCTGCTGGCTGAAGTAACCGCTGAGCGTCTCGGGCGCCTTGGTGTGAGAGACCGCGTCCAGGGTCAGGACGGTCTTGTAGCCGGCCTTGACGATCTGTCGCGTCAGGAAGCGGTCCTCGCCGTACTTGATGGGGATGCCGAGCACATTGCGGTGCTCCAGGATGGGCTCGAGCTCCATGAGGACGTGGCGGCGGTAGGCGGTGAGGCAGCCGGACAGGCACATCACGCTCTTGAAACAGCGCTCTACATTCTTGAGGTACTCGTAGCCGAAATAGTACTTGATCGTCTGCATCCTCGTGAGCCAGTTCACGTGCTTGTTGAGCACGTTGACGCGGCCACCCACCGCGGCAATGTCGGGCTCGGCGAAGCGGCGGACGAGCTGCCGCACCGCGTCTGCGTTCACGATGACGTCGGAGTCTACGGAGACGATGATCTCACTGACGGCCGCGCGTACAGCGCGGTTGATGCCGCGACGCTTGCCCATATTGACGGGGTTCTGGATGACCGTGACGCGACCAGGCGCGGCCGCGGCGGCCTTGAGCGCCCAGTGATGGCTGTCGTCCGTAGACTGGTCGTCCACGACGATGATGTTGAGCTTGTGTGCCGGGTAGTCCTGGCGCAGGAGGCTCATCACGGTGTCGAAGATCGAGCGACCCTCGTTGAACATCGGCACCACGATGCTCACGGTGGGCTCAAAACGGTCGTCGGTCTGATCGAACCGGGCGCCTTGCGCCTGCTGTAGGAACGTTCCGAGGAAGTACCGGTTGGCAAACACCAACAGGATCAAAAGATGGACGATAACGGTCAGCATGTTGTCCCAGGCCAGGTTTCAGCTGTCTCTCTCCTGGGAGAGGCACTGAGCAAGACGCTTGCCA
>CALBXO010000123.1 GCA_937890335.1 uncultured Pseudomonadota bacterium
GGTCCGCGCTCTGATGCTCCAAGGCACGTTTACCAGCGTGACGGACATGGCGGCTGAACTTTGGGTGCCCGGCTTTTTCGTGTCCGACCCATACGACAACGCGTCGGTCGTGGCTGCATTCCAGGGGCCTGTCCTGATCCTGCACGGAGACCGCGACGAGGTCATCTCCTACTCGCACGGCCAGGCCTTGGCGGCATCGGGCGACCACGTGGCGCTGCACCGGATGCGGTGTGGGCACAACGATTGTCCGCGCAATCGCCAGGTCTATTGGGAGCGCATCGTCGGCTTCCTCACCGAGGCGGGTGCATTGTGACGGGACGGCTCATCGTGATCGGCTCCACCGTGCTGGCGCTTGCGGCCGGGTGTGCGCGGGCTCCGCAGCCCGAGTTGGCACCACCTGCCGAGGTTGTCCGTGAAGCGGTGGCGCCGCCGCCGGTGCTCGATCTGTACACCTCCACCTGGCCGAGTTGGGACGTGCGTCTGGTCGGAGTAGACGCGGAAGGGCGCCACGCCGTGGTCAGGCTGGCGCAGCGAGACGCCCCCATCCGGGTGGTGTTCGACACGCTGGATCTGGAGACCGGGCGGCGGGTGTCGCGTTGGGAGGCGCGGGAGCCTTGCACGGAGAGTCTGGTGCGCGGCGACGCCGTGTTTCGCTGTGTCGACGGCGCACCCGACGACCTCGAACGGTACGCAGGGATGCTGGGTTCGGTCGGTCCCTGGCACACGCGTGGTACCCTGAGCCACCCCGTTGTGTCTTCTGGGCCGGAGGCTGTGGCCTACCTGGCCGCGCCCACGGACGGACAGGATGGCGACTGGGTGCGCGTTCGCGACGCGCAGGGCGACGTGCGCATCGGCCGCGACCGGGCGGGGTACGACCCGGTGTGGACGCCGCGGGGGGAGCTGGTCTACCGCGTCTGCGAGCCGCGTCCTGGCGGGTGTCGATGGAGTCTGCGGCTCCGGGAGCGGGACGGGCAGGTCCGCGTTCTGGATTCTGCGCCGACGCGCCCGCCGGTCCTCAGTGCGGATGGAGCGCAGGCTTTTGTCATCACGGGCCGGCAGCGGGATTGCGTGGAGCGGGTCTCGATCGCGTCCGGAGAATCGACGCCGCTCGGATGTGGAGCCCCCGACAGGCGCGTGCGGGTGTCGGACGGCGGCCGCGTTGTACTCTCCTGGGCTTTTGGGGAAGGGGCAGTGCAGATGCGCGATCTGAGCCAGGGCGAAGGGCCCTCGGTCCCCGTCCATGTCGTGCCCGGCATCAGTGGAGTCGGCGCTGTCTCCGATGCGGGCGCGGTCGCGTTGGCTGGGGTCGATGGCGAGCTGGTCGTACTCCAACTCGGGTCGGGGGCGCGAGAGACTTTCACCGCCCCAACGGGCAGGTTCTCCGGCCTGGCTGCGTCCCGTTGGACGACGCAGGGACTCGTGTTGTTACGAACGGCGGAGGGTTCTTTTGCGGTGACGCGGGTCCGCGCCGGTCACTGACAGGCGCAATCGTCGGCGACGACGCACTTTTGCTTCCCATCTACCGCGTCGATGCGGATTTGCCGCATGTCCATCCGGTCGAACGACTCGCACACACGGGCGACCGCGGCGGCGGCGTCGGCGGTGTTCTTGTCCGTGCAGATCATCCTCACCTTGCGCATATCAGGGCTGATACGCGTCAGCTTGCACGGAAAGCTGTCGTCGGCGTTGAGTCCGGCGACGAATGTCTTTCGGGCGTCGGTCGTGGTCACCTCACCGCAGCCAGCGGTGGAGGCGATCGCGAGAGATGCGAGGACGATGACGGCGAGCTTCCTGTACATGCGCTGCAAAGTAGATGCGTGAACCGGCGCACGTCAAGACGCGGTTGACAGGTGTGGGTGTCGCTGCCGACAATTCGCGGATGACACGAACTGAAGGCTATCTCACCGCGCTCGACAGTACACGGCTGCACTTTGCGACTTGGGGCGAGAAAGAGGCCGCCGAGGACGCGCCCCTCGTCGTGTTGATCCACGGATTTGGCGAGCATCTGCTGCGCTACGAACACGTCGCGCAGCGATTGGTCTCAGGCGGCTTTGTCGTCGTGGCAGTCGACGTGCGTGGGCACGGGAAATCAGACGGGCAGCGCGGGCATGTCCTGCGATTTGACGAGTATATGGTGGACGTGGACGCCGCCTTCACGCTGGCTGACCGAATCCACCCAAAGGGGCGACGAGTGTTGCTCGGGCACAGCCACGGCGGGCTCCTGGCGACCCGTTACGTTCTCCAGGAGTCCGGGCAGCAACCGGAATTGCTGGTTCTCTCGAGCCCTTTCCTGGGCATCGCGGTGAAGGTTCCTGGGTGGAAGGCGGCGCTCGGTCGGTCACTGAGCCGCTTCAAGCCCAATTTTTCCCTCCCCACGGAGCTGGAGGGGAGCATGCTGTCCACCGATCCTGCGGTGGGGGAGGCCTACAAGCGCGACGCGTTGGTTCACGGCGAGGCGAGCGCCCGCTGGTTCACCGAGGTGCAGGATGCGCAAGCGGACGCGCTGCGTCGTGCGCAGCATGTCAAACTGCCGACGCTGATCCTCCAGGGCGGAGCCGACAAGATTGTGGATGTCGACGCGACGCGCCGGCTGTCGCAGGGGCTCGGGTCGGAAGACAAGGAGTACATCGAGTACGACGGGCTGCGCCACGAGATTTTCAACGAGACCAAGAAGGAGACCGTGCTCGACGACATGCAGCGGTGGCTTGCGGCGCACGATCTGTGGGTTGAGGCGTCGGCGTGAGCTGCCTGGGTACCCGATGTCTGCCGCGCCAGAAGAACCCCTGGGGGGTAGCCCTCTGCGTCGCCGGCGTTCTCGCCGGGGCGGCGTGTTCCGACGATGGCACCATCCCGAAGGAGGAGGACCGGGCCATTCGGGCGACCTTCCAGCAGGGCCTGGCTTCGCCCGATCCCTGGGTGCGGGCGGAGACCGTCCGGGCTGTGGAGTTGGCCGACTCGACGGATCTCGCCGCGCTTCTGGCTCCGTCGGTGGTGGACCCGAGTCCATTGGTGCGGGGGGCGGCCTTGATTGCTCTGTCCCGGAGTGATGTGGGCGGCGCGTTGGGGCCGTCACTGGAAGCGCTGGGTGGCGACGACCAGCGCCTCCGAAGGACTCTGTTCGCGGAGCTGCTGGCCGCCGCGCCTCCCGGCAAGCTTCGGGACGACCTGATTCACCACGGGATGACAAACGCCGACGCGGAGGTCCGCTACCGCGCGATGGAGTATGGGATCATCCCGCGGGTCCGGGCGACCACGGACGAAGCCGTGCTGCGCCGCACGCTCTACCCGGAGCTGTCCGCATTGGTCGACGACGACGACCCGGAGATCGCGGGGCTGGCACTCCGGTTTCTCGAGGAGCGCAACCGGTTGGACCGGGCGACTCCGCTGCTGGAAACGGCCCGTTCGGGCACGGTCAAAGGCAGGCGCTGGGCGCTGAAGGTCATCGCAGCCACCGGCGCGAAGCGGCACCTGCCGGCTGTCCGCCAGATCCACGACGCCGCCCAGCCTGGCTCCATCAGGGACGAAGCGCTTCTGGCGCGGCTGTCTCTCGGGGATCCTACCGCCGTGGATGGCGCGCGCGTCTTGCTTGAGGGGGCCAGCGAGGAGCTGGTCCGACGCACCGTCACGGCGCTGGGCAACGTGGAGGAGCAATCCTCCGTTCGGATTCTTCGTGCCCTCCGGCGCGATGGGCGCGCCTCAGTGCGCTCGGCCTCCTTCCAGGCCCTGGCCCTGACGGGTCGCAGCGACCACAAGGACTTTGTTCGCGGACTGGAGGATGAAGAACCTGATGTGCGGTCCATGGCCCTGCGCAGCGTGATTCGAACCCACCCCACCTACCTGAGGGCTGTGTTGGAGAAGGGCTTGTCCACGAGCGGGCACCCCGACCGTGTGGTCCGCGGCCTGTTGACCGTACTGCATGAAATCGAGGTGGATGGCGACGCTGACGAGCTGGATCGGCTCGAGACCCAGCTCACATCGCTGGACGATAAACTGCTGCCGTTGATGGTTCACCCCAACCCGGCGGTGCGCGGTGGTGCGGCGGAGATTCTGTTTCGCCGCGACGATCCCATCGCCGTGTTCCGCTCGATCGGCGAACCAGCGGTGGAGGTCCGCTACGCGTTGCTGGAAGCGCTGGTCAAGCGGCCGCCGGGCGGGGGCACGCTCGAGCAGGAGCTCGAGTGGTTTGCCCCCTACCGCAACCACGAGTTGATCGCCGTCCGGGTGCTCGCGGCGGCGGGTGTGTGGCGGGCCTACTCGCGAGCGGCCGGGCGCAGCAAACCCTGATTGGGGCCCAGAGTTTCGAGAATCCGTCGCGCCTGGTTCGCCTCGGGAGATTCTCCGTGCTCCTCGACGAGCCTGGTGAGTAGTGCTCGGGCCGCCCTGTGATCGCCGCGCTCGTTGGCCTCCATCGCGGTCTGGAGCATCGCGGGAGGGTCCTGATCGAGCCGCTGCCCGACCACGTTCCAGCATCCCGTCAGCGCCAAGGAGCAGATCACGACGGCCAACAGGGCGTGGATGCGGGCTCGGAGCGGAGAGGATGGCGAGTCGACTGTCACTGGGATCGTGCCGTTGTTATAGTTGTGTGGTCTGGCACCAGGTGGAGGGTGCTCGGGCGGTTGCCATGTGTCAACGACGCGGAGCGCGCGTCGGCGGTGGGAAGAAATGACCGAAGTCCTGGCCTACATCGGTGCGGATCCCAACCTGGTCGCCGGCGCGCTGCATCGCTTTGCGGACGGCATCAAGGACGTCGAGGGCGCGCGGGCCTGCGGGTTGGGGTTTGAGCAGGAGAGCAGGATGCTCGTGCGCAAACGTCCCCTGGCGCGGCCCGAGACGGTGAACCTGGCGCGACAGGGCAGCGATCTGCGCACGCGGGCGTTTGTGGGTCATCTGTCCACCGCTCGGGGTACAGCGCCGGACAATCTCCAGCCGTTTCGATGGCGCAGCTGGTTGTTCGCCGCGGTGGGCAATGTCCCGATTCCCGAGTCCCGACCGGCGGTGTTGGACGCGCTGCCCGATTTTCTCAGGCGCAATGTGCAGGGCCAATCGGCGGCGGAGCTCGTGTTTCACCAATTCCTGCTTCGGCTCAAGGCGCTCAGCGTAGACGTGGCCCATCCCGCGATCCCGCATGACGATGTTCTCGCGGCGCTCGTAGACACCGCGGCCGAGTTTGACGAGGACGCTGGGCTGGTGCTGACCGACTCGCGCCGCATCTTCGCCGTGTCCACCGGTTCGCAGCTGGCGTGGGCGCAGGTCGACGGAATCCGAAGCTGGCGCGAGAAGCCTCTTTTTGCGGGACACGAGCCCAAGCGCGTGGACTACCCGCACATGCGCGCGGTGGCTTTGGCTAGCACCGGCGATGTTGTGGACGGCTGGAGTACCGTGGAGCCGGGGACGGCTGTCGCGCTGCGCGTGGACGGACTGATCGAAGCCCGCTCTGTGTAAGCGCCAGGTTGCGCCTCAAGCGACGCGGTGAGGCCGACGCGGGCCGTCGGCGGCTCGGGGTCAGGCGCTGCGTTCCGGATTCACCGGGTTCAGAAACTGGTGCTGAACTGAACGACGCCTGCGCCCGTCGTCGGGTCGAGGCCAAGGTCGAAGCTCGCCGCAGGCGCCGCGTCGCCCGCCTCTTCGGCGGTGGCGTCGAGTGCGATGAGGAAGATCCCGCTGGTCAGCGCGACCATGCCAGCTCCGAAGACCAGAACTCCGGGCGTGGTCGTCTCGAAGACATTGGGGCACTCGCTGAAGGTACCGGTGGCGCAGGTCACCTGTCCGTCGAGCCAGAGCAGGTAGCCACCGGCGCCGGCACCGCCGGCACCCACAACGGCCAGGATCCACCCAGTGACGAGGCGCGCTGTGCTCTTCTGAAGGGCGCCACCGCCGCCGCCGGAGCCCTCGATGACCTCCGGGTCTGGCGCAAGCTGCACGTAGATTTCGATGGGTGAGCCTTTGGGCTCAATGGTGACGGGCACCTCCTGGGTCTGGTAGCCCTCGAGGG
Organism: uncultured Pseudomonadota bacterium; assembly: GCA_937890335.1. GTDB lineage: Bacteria > Myxococcota_A > Bradymonadia > Bradymonadales > CALBXO01. The sequence goes on from CALBXO010000123.1 coordinate 5,993, forward strand.
CGCCGCGCAACGTGTATTGACCTGGCTCGAGCTCGGTGCTGGCGGTGCCACTGCCGAGCGGCAGGTCGCCGAGCTCGATCAGGCCCTCCACCGGCAGGACCCGCACCTTGACGGAGACCTTTTCCGCGGGTGCCTTCTTCACCTCGGTCGGTGTCACCACCTTGGCCGGCGGCTCCTCGGTGGCCCTTGGGGTCGCCTCGACCTTGCGCAGGCCGAGTTGGACGGTCTTGGCGAAGAGATTCCCGGTCTCCAGCGCGGTGCAGATCTCGCAGGTCTTGGTCTCTTCCAGGAGCTTCTTGCCCGTGACGAGGTCGTAGTATTTCACCTTGATGTCGTAGATCTGCGCCTCGCCGCCGACGGAGGCGCGGATGCCAATGGACGCATCGAGGACCGTGCCCGCTCGCTTGATGCAGGCGGTCTCAAAGCAGCCCGCCAGCGCAGGGCTTCGGGCGATGAGGCCGTCTCGGGTCGCGGCCGGGTCGATGTACCTGAACTTCCGGTCGTCGGCCTGTATGGCGGGGCCAATCTGCTTTGCGCAGGCGCGCGAAACATCGGTGGGGAGCCCCTCGTCCAACTCGAGCGCCAGGACGGCAACTGCCACCGCTGGGTCTGCGTGTTTCTCCGCCGACGCGACGCCCGCAAAGGCGAAGGTGAGGACGGCGGCCAGAGTCGCGGCGCAGACCGCAGAATGAAGGGGGGCGTGACGCATGTCTCCTCGCGCTGAGGGCGAACCCACTCGGAGACATTCCTTGTGGGGTCGAGGGTCGGTTCCGTGTCCGCCGGGGCCGACGGATTCGAGTCTTTGTACGCCATCGGCGTCAGGCAAGCAAGCTTGACACCCCCGGGGGCCCTCTCCTAACCTTGCGTGTGTGCGGGCGTGAAGCCCGTCCACGGCGTAACCGAATAGATCAACCGCGGCTGTGGTGCCGGCGGATGGATTTGAAGGAGTTCCTCTTATGAAGCGAACTGCGTTCGCTCTGCTTTCCCTGGTGGCCCTCGCGATGCTCGCGGGTTGTCCTGAGGATGAGGCAAAGCCGGGCTCGGAAGGGTTCAACATCGCGTTCTCCCCTGCCGCGCTCGTGGGTGAAATCGGCGGGGACGGCATCGCGTTCACCGTCACCGTCATCGACAAAGCCACAGGCTCGGCGGCTCCGAGCGGCACTGTGGTCACCGTGCTCGAACAGGCCTGCCTCGATCAGAGCGACGGGCTCGGATTCTTCGACAACCAGGACCCGGAGACGGCGGCTTGCGGAATGATCGCCAAGACGATCCTGACCAACACCGGGTCGGTGACCGGGACGTTTCACTGCTCCCGGGTGGGCGACGCTGTGGTTCTTGCCCAGCCGGCCTCCGACCCGACCAGCGGTGGATCGGCAGCGCTCAGCTGCACGCCGGGGCCCGCGGGCGATTGGGCCGTGGATTCGGTGGAAGTCACGGACGGCGAGCTCATCGCCGGCGGCAACGGCGTTGAAATCTCTGCGACGATCATCCAGGGAGACGGCGAGCCGGCGCCCTCGGGCACGATCATGACCGCCGCGATTCAGATGGGGGACACGCTGGAGTTTGCGACGAGCTCGTCGAATCGAGCTTCCACGGGCCCCCAGGGCGTCGCCAAGTTTCGTCTGAAGACGACGGACAAGACGGGCGAGTCCGTCATCCGGATCTCGTTTGCCGACGAGAGGTTCGGTCCGCCGACAGACCGTGCGCTGCGGGTTCGCAGCCGCGAGGATCCGGCTGAGACGCAGCTCCTGGTGACGATCCGTCACGAGGAGCTGGTGGTTGCGGGCGCCGACGTCGTCGTGCTGGCCGATGGCCAGGACAAGTTGAACATTCAAGCCCGCATCGAGCCGAGCCCCACGGCGGATTTCTCCGTCGAGGGCCAGCCCGTCACACTCGAGATCATCGAGGGGCCCGGCTACTTTGAGAGTGAGGGGACGACGGAGATCTCGCCCATCACGGATGCCGACGGCAAGGTGGAGACTGAGTTCTTTGGCGGCTCCGCAGCCGGGACGACGGTCATCGAGGTCCGCGCCGTGGATCCCGACCCTGACGTAGTCGAGGACAATGAGCTCGTGGAGCAGGTGACCGTCAACGTCAAGGCCCTCGGCTTCATCGAATACACAGGGATCGACCCGGAAGTCCTCTTTGTGCGCGGCAGCGGGCAGAACGAGACCGGCACCGCGACGTTCCGCGTACTGGACACCGACCGCCGTCCGCTCGTAGGCGTGCCCGTGCGGTTCACGCTGGAGAATCCGCCGGCGCGCGTTTCCAACTCACCGGCCATGGTGAGCAGTGATGACGACGGCTACGTGGCGACCACCGTACAGAGTGGAACGGGCGTCGGCGCGTTCAGCATCACGGCGACGGCGTCGTTGGGGGATGTGAGCATCACGGCGCCGAGCGCAGCGATTCCGATCGTCGGCGCGAAGCCGAGCCGGCGCGCCTTCCAGCTGCAGTGCGAGTTCCGGAATGTGGGCGGCTTCCGCGATCGCCAGGGCGATCGCGTGGTGGTCAATTCGCAGTACGCGTGCACGTCTCTGCTGCTGGACCGATTTGGCAACCCGGTGGGTGTTCCCCAGACCGTGACCTTTGCGTCCGAGGGCGGAAACATCATCTCCCCGCAGACCTCCCGTCGATGGGATTTCCGAGCCAA